>CAZPDA010000290.1:0-2995 GCA_964585115.1 uncultured Flavipsychrobacter sp. | reverse complement strand
GATGATAACCGTCATTTATTAAAACCACCTGTTGGTAACCAATGTGTTTACAAAGACGCGGGTGATTTTATAGTAATGATAGTTGGTGGCCCTAATAGCAGAAAAGATTTTCACTACAATGAAAGTGAAGAACTTTTTTACCAGCTTGAAGGAGACATCACAGTACGTATAGTAGAAGATGGTAAGATCGTTGATATACCTATCAAAGCAGGAGAGATGTTCTTACTGCCTGCAAATGTCCCCCACTCTCCGCAGCGTGGCGAAAACTCTGTAGGCCTTGTTGTAGAAAAAGTAAGAGACCCTAAAGATAAAGATGCATTTATGTGGTTCTGTGAGAACTGTAATGAGAAACTATATGAAGAGTTCCTTTCTCTAGAGGACATAGTAGCTCAACTACCTCCTATCATGGAGCGCTTTTACTCAGATGAAGAGAAAAGAACTTGTAAAAACTGTGGCACTATAATGGAGCCACCTACACCTAAAAAGTAGAACCATTCTTACACTACATTAAGTTTTGTGTATGAAAAAAGCTTTCAAAGAATTAGATTTGCGTCGATAAAAAACTAAAAATACTCAAGAGTATGTCACACGAGAATACAAACAATATTCATCAGGCTGATGATAAAAAGCCTACCGTACCATTCCGTTCATCATTAGTATTTGTTGTCTTCCTTATAGCACTCTTTGTAGCTGCTGTTAACTTCGTAGATGTTATGGGGCATGATGCAGATGCAGGACATGGCGGTGGTCATACAACAGAAGCTGCACATCACGATGCTGCTGCTGACCACGGAGACCATGAGGATGTAACTAGTGCTGCTCATAGAGATGAAGATGAAGCAGGCCATGATAACGAACATCATGACGATGCTGCTACTGGTGACGATCACGGTCATGGACACTAAATAATACTATAAGTGCTACCGTTTTTTGGTAGAAAATCAGGTGTAATGGAACACGGAGATGTAATTGTAGTAACAGGAGCTGCCGGCTTTATCGGCAGCTATTTAGTTGCTGCGCTAAATAAAGCAGGTTTTGAACAACTGATACTAGTTGACCACTTTACCAACCCTGAAAAAGCAAAAAACCTAGAGGGTAAAAAGTTTCTTGCACAAATAGATAGAGACCAATTCTTCGATAAGGTTAAAGAGAATACTTATAACATTAAGTATTTCTTCCACCTCGGGGCTCGTACAGATACTACAGAAATGGACTATTCTGTCCATAAGGTTCTGAACCTTGACTACTCTATAAAGGTTTGGGAGTACTGCACAGAGCAGCAGATACCACTTGTATATGCTTCTTCTGCAGCCACTTATGGCAATGGAGAACATGGGTATGTAGATAGTCATGATATAGTAGAAGAGCTAACTCCGCTAAATGCATACGGTAAGTCAAAGAATGACTTTGATATCTGGGCATTGAAACAAACATCCACCCCACCTTTCTGGTCGGGGCTTAAGTTCTTCAATGTCTATGGACCAAATGAATATCATAAAGCTCGTATGGCATCGGTAATATTTCATGCCTATCATCAGATCATTAAGAATGGTAAAGTAAAACTGTTCCGTTCTCATAACCCTGACTATAAGGACGGAGAACAAATAAGAGACTTTATTTACGTTAAAGACATTATATCTATCTGTACTTGGTTAATGGAGCATCAACCTAATAGCGGGCTCTATAATGCCGGGACGGGTAAGGCCAGGACATTTAATGCCCTTGTAACAGCTATATTCAATGCGCTGAACAAGCCTGTAAATATTGAATACATAGACACCCCTGAAGATATCAGAGATAAATATCAATATTTTACTGAAGCAGACATGAACAAGCTTCACAACGCAGGCTATAATAAAGAGTTTAGCACGCTTGAAGATGGTGTTCGGGATTATGTAACAAACTATTTAGAAAAAGCTACTTACTTTTAGCAAAACGCATAAAAAATGAAAAAACTTTTTACAGTATTAGCAGCAGCTTGCTTATTAGCAACAACACAAACTTCTTTTGCACAAAGCGGCACTAAATATGGTCAGGAATTCACAGCGAATACTGATGATGTAATGTCCGTAAGTTCTTTCATGAGTAATATGAAAGGTAAAACAGAACTACAAAATGTAGTAGTAGAAGGAAAGATAACACAGGTATGCCAAGCAGCTGGATGTTGGGTAAAGCTATATAATGATGCGGGAGAAGAGATAATGGTAAAGTTTAAAGACCATTCTTTCTTTGTACCAAAGGATATTGCCGGAAAAAACATCATTGTCTACGGTACTGGCGAAAAGAAGATCATTCCGGTTAAAGAACGTCGTCATTTAGCTAAAGATGCTGGAGCTTCTAAAGCAGATATCAAAAAAATAAAAGACGACAAAGAAGAAGTAAGGATAATTGCTACAGGTGCAATAGTTGCTAACTAATATCCTCCGTACTTCATATTTAAATAATTAAGAAAGCCCCTGAAAAGGGGCTTTTATTATGGTGTAAATTTTCTTATTTATAATTCTTATTTGTAAGCAATAAGAAGTCTGCATTTTA
Source organism: uncultured Flavipsychrobacter sp. (assembly GCA_964585115.1). Lineage (GTDB taxonomy): Bacteria > Bacteroidota > Bacteroidia > Chitinophagales > Chitinophagaceae > UBA5543. The sequence continues at coordinate 460 of CAZPDA010000290.1, read as the reverse complement.
CTGCTTTATAATGGTCAGATTTGTTGCACTTATACTTAGCACGTAGAGATCTGGTTCTTAATGGCTTAAAAGTAATTACAGCCATATCATCAGAATCTGTGTCTTTAGTATGAAGGCTTCCGTCATCATCATAGAAATAAAGATCCATATCTACATCATCATAGTCCGAGAATGCTACTAGCAGGTAGGAGTTTCCCTTATAGTACTCTTTTCTCAGATTAGCATACTCTCCTGTTTCTAGCATAGCATACTCGTTTTTAGAAACAGTATAACCCTTATCTTCAACATAGCCAAGTACTCTGTAGTACTTTCCTTTTCCTTGAGTGAATGACACTGAAGTAGTCGCTAATAGCAACAGTGCCGTCGTAATTAACTTTTTCATAAGTGTATCTTTTGTAATTATATGTTAAAAGTAAAGAATAATAAAAAAACATGCAAAACTTAGATAATTGATTTACAC
>CAZPDA010000289.1:0-3024 GCA_964585115.1 uncultured Flavipsychrobacter sp. | reverse complement strand
GTACTACAACACCTACATCCCCATCTTTATATCCGGCATATACGCTACCGCCGCTTACCGTTAGTGCGGTAACCGCATGGTTCAAACTATCTTTTATTAGGGTAAAGCTTCGCCCATTGTAACGATACAGCCCTTGCTCCGTACCCAACCACAAATAGCCATTTCTACCTTTTGCTATCGAATTGACCTTTGTAGGCGTGTTGGACTCATTTAGCCATATGTCTTTGGCAAAAGGCACCTGTGCCCATACCGACTGTAGCGGCAATAGCAAAAATAAGAGTAGATATATAAGCCGAGACAACATGATACTATATCTCCTGACGTGGAATTAAAGTAGCATCTACAGATACATTGATGTTCATTGCCAGCTTGTCGTACACTACACGCGGAATTTTTATATCATGATCGAGCAGCGGCACCATGAATACAGAATGAATGGTGATCTTTTCGTTCTTCACCTGTAGTTCTGCATCTATGATACGTTCTACTGCCATACCATGAATATTCATCTTACCCTTAGCACGTACATTATACTTACCATCTTTGGTAAGGTCTATATTCTCAATGATCTTGCCCTGAAAAATAGCATCCGGGTATTTTGCACTTTCAATGTAATTTTCATTGAAGTGCTCTTTCTGTAGCGGACTATTAAAGCCAATGAATGAAGCCATGTCTATCTTAAATGCGAATGTTTTCTTTTTAATATCGATAACACCCTTTAAGTTGTCCGATTCTGCGTTGATCAATTCTTGTGGTGCATCGGAGTAGAAACGTATCGTCCCCTTTTTCACCTGAAATATATCTTGTGCAAAACCTTGGACAACACAAAGTGTCATCACTAAGGATAAACATAGGCGGCTAAGCATACCGAAAATTACACTTTTTATGGCATTCGGTCAATGTGCTGATCTAATCATACTCCCTAACATTTTCTAGAACGCATGGTTCACACCATACGCTTTATCGTACATTAAAATTAAGACCTTAACCATGTCGCATTAAATAATTTGGTATATTGAAGGTTCTTAATAGCGTAAACGATGAACCATACTACTACTTTAATCAAAAGTGTAGCAGTGTCTTTATGTGTCTTAATGCCAACCTTATTAGACGCAAAGGATAAAACACCTGCTACTATCCCCACAGAAAAAAAATTGTCCTTCATGGAAAATGTTGGTCAGTTAAAAGATCAAAACGGTAAAGCCAGACCGGATATTGACCATCGGCTATCTACCGGCGATCTGAGTATCTATATAGGAGATGGTGCTGTGCACTATCAGTGGACCAATATTCTTGACCAGAACAAGAGTACCACTCCACCTGACCCGGCCGACTTATTTAAAGAAAATACTACGGTAGCTCCGCGTATAGCATACTACCGTATGGATATGGAGCTGGTAGGTGCAAATAAAAACGCACAGCTGATCAATGAAGAGCAGCAAAGCTATTATGACAACTTTATTACCAAAGATGGGAAAGAGTTGGAAGCGCATACTTTCAATAAAGTAACTTACAAAGATATTTACCCGAACATTGATTGGGTGCTCTATGCAAAAGACGGCAAGTTAAAGTATGACTTCATTGTTCATCCTGGTGGTAAGGCTTCTGATATCAGAATAAAATACAACGGGGCAAAAAGCATCACTAACGAAGAAGGAAATATTACCATCACTACACCGATGGGTGATATTACAGAGCTGGCACCCTACACCTATGATGCTGCTACCAAAGCTGTGATCGCATCTTCTTTCCAAACCATCAATACGGCAGAAGGTACGGTGATCGGCTTTAAAACAGCTGCACATCAAGGCACAATGGTCATTGACCCATGGTTGGAGTGGGCAACCTATTATGGTGGTAGCCAATACGACTGGAGCTCAACCAGTGCTACCGACCTTATAGGGAATGTATATATGGGCGGATGGACCTACAGCACCACTAACATTGTGACGAGCGGTGCTTACCAAGACACACTAACGCCTCAACCTTACTCTAATTATTACAATGGTTTTCTTGTAAAGTTTGATGTAACCGGCACACGCCTTTGGGGTACTTATTTTCCGGGACATGTATCAGACATAGAATGTAACAGCACCGGGGAAGTATACTTTACCGGAAGTATCGATAGTATTGTAGGGCTAGCTACTACAGGCGCACATCAAACTACTTTTGGAGGGCATGGACAATACACAGGAACCTACTATCAAGGAGATGCATACTTAGCCAAATTCAGTTCTTCCGGGCAAAAAATTTGGTTTACCTATTACGGAGGAAGCGATTACGATCACGGTTCATCTATAGAACTGGATGGCAGTGGTAATGTTTATATGGGTGGTGGTACCAACAGCTCTAACAATATTGCATCCAGCGGTGCACACCAAACAGTATTAACACAACCCTATTTTAATGCTGGGTATTATTGGGGCCATAGTGGTTTCGTTGCCAAGTTCAACAGTAGCGGGGTACGCCAATGGGCAACTTACTATCCGGGTGTAGTAAGCGATCTGATTTTAGACCAGAACAATAATGTTTTTGCATGTGGAAACACTTGGCATGATACCGGTGTAGCTACTACAGGTTGCTATCAACCTATCCATACGGGACTATATAGCAATAATATCTACGAAGGATTTGTAGTAAAGTTTAATACTAACGGGGTGCGCCAATGGGGAACCTATTATGGCGGACAAAATTATGACTGGTGTCAATCTATTGAGTGTGATGTAGCAGGCAATATATATGTAGCCGGGATGACCAACAGTACCGGCTTAGCTACTACAGGTGCGCATCAAACTTCATATCAAGGAGGTTCATATGATGCTTTCATCGTAAAATTCACAACAGGTGGCAGTAGGATATGGGCTACCTACTTTGGAGGAACCAATTATGAATATGGTGCTTCTTTATTAGTTACACCATCCAACCAGTTATTCTTCTCCGGAAGTACATATAGCACATCTGGCATTGCAACCACAGGAGGTTATAAAACAACAAATTCAGGTAATTACGATGATTATATAGTAG
>CAZPDA010000288.1:0-3033 GCA_964585115.1 uncultured Flavipsychrobacter sp. | reverse complement strand
ATACAGAATATGCAATACACTAAAGCAGCGCTTATAACAAGCGATAGCGAACTACAGCAGGTATTGATAGCGAGCTTGTCAGAGCTTGGCTATACAGGTTTTGAAGAGGCAGATAATGCACTAATTGCTTATATCCCTTTTGATGAGTTTGATAGCGAACAATTGGATGAAGTGGCAAATTACCATAAGTTATCAGTTACTATAGAAGATATTAAAGACCAAAACTGGAATGCTGCGTGGGAGAGTAACTTTGAGCATGTGTTAGTAGAAGACTTTTGCCTAGTGCGTGCTGATTTTCATAATATAAAGGTAAATGTACCGCATGAAATTGTAATTACTCCTAAAATGTCTTTTGGTACAGGACATCATGCCACTACACAGCTTATGATGCAAGGAATGAAAGATATAGACTTTACTAGTGCTTCTGTGTTTGACTTTGGTACAGGTACAGGTATATTGGCCATATTAGCTCAAAAGCTAGGTGCTAAGAATGTATTGGCCATAGATAATGATGAGTGGTCTTATGAGAATGCAACTGAGAACATTGAAAAGAATAGTGCTGAAAATGTAACCATAATAAAAGGTTCAATAGAAGATATAGACTCTGAGAGTCGATTTAATGTGATATTAGCTAATATCAATAGAAATATATTGGTCACTTACATGAAACAGCTAGTTGCATTAACTGCAGAAGGAGGCACCGTGCTAATGAGTGGTTTACTTACTGACGATGAGTTGCTAGTGAAAAACGAAGCCATAGAAGAAGGGTTGGAATATATAGAAACTAAAAAGCTGAATAACTGGATCACGATAAAGCTTAAGAAGCCATAACTTCTATATGTGAAAACTTTGTTAGAGTAATTTTCTTTGACTTTTGTAAGTTGCTGATAATCAATGTGTGTTGTGTCTTGAATAGCTATTTCATTAGGATAAATCAGCAGTTAAACTTATATTTGTTGTCTTCAACCTGATTGTAACTAAGAATGAATATAGCATTATTAGTCGTTTTAGCTTATTTGATCGGATCATTACCTACAGCAGTTTTAGTTAGTAAATATCTTTACGGCATAGACATTAGAGAGCATGGTAGTGGTAATGCAGGAGCTACAAACACTTTTAGAATATTAGGAGCAAAAGCTGGTGTTGGTGTGATGTTAGTGGATATGCTTAAAGGCTTTTTTGCTGTCAAGCTTGTCTATTTTTCTCATCTAACAGCTGAACCATATGTAAACCTAGAAGTATTTTTAGGTTTGGCTGCAGTATTAGGTCATATATTCCCTATATGGGCTGATTTTCGCGGTGGTAAAGGTATTGCCACACTATTTGGAATGATATTGGCTATACAACCACTTGTAGCGGTTAGTTTGGTAGCTGTATTTGTGTTCATGTTATTCATCACACGCTACGTGTCGTTAAGCTCTATTAGTGCAAGTATAGCATTTCCTTTGTTGATACTATTTATATTTAGAGAACCGGAGCTTAGCTATCGTTTATTTGCAATAGCTACAGCATGTCTTGTAGTGCTTACCCACTATAAGAATATAGGCAGACTGATACATGGTAACGAGAGTAAAGTAGCCATGTTTCGCAAGCGTAGACTACGTCGTAGAAAAGACGACTAGTATTAATACTACAATAATGTAATTCCACATATTACTTAGTCTTACTTTTGTATAACTTGCAACTGTTATGAAAAAAGCTATTTATATCCTTGGCATATTAGCCATATCTACTACATTGTATTCTTGTTTTAAGAACCCTGTAACAGGTCGAAGTTCATTGAACTTGGCAGACGAGAGTACTATGAGACAAGAGGCATCTGTTGCTTATTCGAGCCAATTGGCACAGCATCAGGTTGTGACGGGTACTGCTCAGGCACAAATGATAAATAAAGTTGGGCAGAAGATAAGTGCAGCTGTTGCTCAGTATCTACAAAGTCGTGGTCAGCAAGATCTAATCAAAGGATATAACTGGCAGTTTACATTATTACAAGGCAACGAAGTAAATGCTTGGTGTATGCCAGGTGGTAAAGTTGCTTTTTATACAGGGATATTACCAATAACACAAGATGAAAAAGGTATAGCGGTAGTAATGGGGCATGAGATAGCGCACGCCATTGCCAGACATGGTAACGAACGTGTAAGTAACACTATGGTAGCCCAGTATGGTGGTGCAGTATTTTCTACACTAATGAATAGTAAGTCTGAAACAGCTAAGAATATTTTTAACCAAGCATATGGTATAGGTTCAAACTTAGGCATATTAGCCTATTCTCGTCAACATGAGAGTGAAGCTGATGAAATGGGACTTATCTTCATGGCGATGGCAGGGTATGACCCACACGAAGCAATCGGGTTTTGGCAACGTATGGCTGCACAAGGTGGCGCAAAACCACCTGAGTTTTTAAGTACACACCCAAGCGACCAGCGTCGTATTAATGATATCAAAGGTCGTATAGGTGAGGCAATGAAATACTATAAGCCACAATAGAACTTTGTCTACTATCAAGACATATCAAAGGTTATTAAGTTATCTGTTCCCCGTAAGGGTGGCAAAGAGTTCCGGCACAAAGAACAAAGTGCTGGAACTTTTTTTATATTGTGGTCAGTTGCAATTAGCAACTGTAGATGCGCTATACTCTGATGGCACACGGTATAGACCGCTGAAGATGGCTTTTAAGGCATTGAAAGGGAAGCTATCAAGTGTTAAAGACGTACTGCTTTTAGGAACAGGACTAGCCAGTGCTGTACATATGCTTAGCAAACGAGGATTTACACCATCATATACACTGGTAGAGCACGATAACGTAGTGTTAGAGCTAGCTAAGAAGTATTTACCTACGGATGTGAAGCAAGTAGATGCATATTGTACAGATGCCTTGTCTTTTATCAATAACAACGAGCAGAAATATGATATGCTAATTGTAGATATTTTTGATGGAAGAGTTGCTCCTGAGTTTGTTACATCTGAAGACTTTTTACTAAAATGCCGCCAAAGCTTGAACTCCGACGGCATTTTTATACTTAATTATAT
>CAZPDA010000287.1:0-3042 GCA_964585115.1 uncultured Flavipsychrobacter sp. | reverse complement strand
GGATATATTATAAATGATATTCTAGATATTGAAAGTGACAGAGCACATGTTACTAAAAGGTACAGACCGTTAGCTTCAGGAGATGTAAGTGTCAGGTCGGCATTGATGCTTGCTGCCACATTATTGCTTGCTGCATTCGCTATAGCTTATATTATTCATAGAGAGACTCTTGTAGTTGTAATAGTATATTTTTTATTGAACACAGCTTATTCAATCAGGTTAAAGACTATACGTTTTCTAGACATACTTATTCTTACCAGCTTCTTTATGCTAAGAATAATTGTAGGAGCAGTACTACTTGATATTAACATCACGACATGGTTTTTAGTAACATCTTTCTTTGGGTTCTTGGCAGTATCTCTTAAAAAAAGAGAAATGGAGGTGATTAATACAAATGAAACGAAACTGATAAGAAGAGGGTACACCAAGAGTGATGAAACAATGCTAAGTATAGGGTCTTATGTTTCAGCATTTGCATCGTTAGCATTTCTAAATTTGCATACTATCCTATCGTTGAAAGTTCACAGCATTTACATATTGCTTATTATAAATGTTTTGGCTTTGTATTTAATATTTTCATTTTTAGATAAAGAGCATATTAAGGAAGACCCTACGATGACCTTTTTATCTAAGCCTATATTAATATTAATAGTATTAACTATGTTAATGCTGTATGCATATATGATTTATACTTCACTCAATCATATTTAATAATTACTGTGAGAGAAGAAATAATTTCATGTTGGGGTAACTATCCTAAGGTTCAAGCAAAAGTATATGATGCCTCTGATCCTGTTGCCGTATATAAAGCTATACAGGAAAAGCAAAACCTAATAGCATACGGTAATGGAAGAAGCTATGGAGATAGCGCGGTGAATGAACAAATACTTAATACCGGCAAGCATAACTACTTCCTTGATTTTGACGATAAAGTAGGTGTGTTGCATTGTCAGGCAGGTGTGTTGTTGTCTGATATTATAGATGTTTTTATGCCAAAAGGGTGGTTTCTTCCCGTTACTCCCGGTACAAAGTTTATTACAGTAGGTGGCGCGATAGCAAGTGATATACATGGTAAGAATCATCATGTAGCAGGTTCATTTAGTGACCATGTTATTTCTTTTAAGTTGTTATTGCACGATGGTTCAATAGTAAGTTGTTCGCATACAGAAAACATAGAACTGTTCAAGGCTACCTGTGGCGGTATGGGATTGACGGGTATAATACTAGATGTGGTATTCAAGCTAGTTAACGTTAACTCTGTAAGTATTGAACAGACAACTATTAAAACGAAGAACCTTAAAGAGACGTTTGAGGCTTTTGAAAAATATAAATCAATTACCTATTCTGTAGCTTGGATAGACTGCTTGGCAAAAGGTGATGATATCGGTAAGTGTATCCTTAGAGTGGGCGAGCATAGTGATGACGGCAACTTGAACTTGAAACAAAAAAGAACAATTACTGTTCCTTTCGACCTTCCTTCGTTTACATTGAACAGTTTAAGTGTAAAGGCATTTAATAAAGTTTACTATACTAAAGAGATGTCAGGAGTGTCAAATCAGATAGTGAGCTTTGATAGCTTTTTTTATCCGCTGGATGCTTTGAATGATTGGAATAGGATATATGGCAGACATGGTTTTACACAGTATCAATTTGTGCTACCATTAGAGCAGAGCTATAATGGACTAAAAGAAATATTAAGAAAGATAGCGGACTCAGGGAAAGGCTCTTTTCTGGCAGTACTAAAGCTGTTTGGCAAAGGGACTGAGAATTACTTATCCTTTCCGATAGAAGGTTATACGCTAGCTTTAGATTTTAAAATAGAAAAAGGTTTGTTTGAACTTTTGGATGAGTTGGATGAAATAGTTGTGAAGTATGGAGGACGAATATATTTAACGAAAGACGTAAGAGTATCAAAAACTGTATTTGAGCAGGGTTACCCATATGTAGATAAGTTTAGAACTATTAGAAAAGAGCAAGGGATGAAAGGTGTTTTTAATTCTTTACAATCTTTAAGACTAGATATATAAAATGGGGCATATACTAATATTAGGTGCTAAGAGCGAAATGGCAAAAGCTACTGCAAGGCAGTATGCTCAAAGTGGTTATAACCTCATTTTAGCAGCTAGAGATGTTACTTACTTAACTGATCTGGTAAAGGATATTAAGATAAGATGTGAAGTGGAGGTAGAGCTAATTGAATTTGATGTGCTGGATTACCCATCTCACCCTTCTTTTTATCATTCATTGTCTAACAAACCTAATGGTATTATAAGTTTTATAGGGTACTTAGGAGATCATGAAACGGCTAAGCAAAATAATGCAGAAGCTATAAAAATAATAGATACAAACTACACTGGTTTGGTTAGTATACTTAACATTGCTGCTAATGACTATGAACAAAAAGGTAGTGGCTTTATAGTAGGAGTGATTTCAGTAGCGGGCGAGCGCGGTAGGCAGAGTAACTATTACTATGGTTCTGCTAAGGCCGGATTCACTGCGTTTCTTTCCGGTTTAAGAAATAGGTTGAGTCAAAGTGACGTTCATGTAATGACTGTTAAACCAGGGTTTGTGTATACGAAAATGACAGAGCATTTAAGCTTGCCACCAATGCTAACTGCCCAACCGGAACAAGTAGCAAAAGCTATTTATAGGTCACAGCAGAAAAAAAAGAATACCCTTTATGTGTTGTGGATGTGGAAGTGGTTGATGATGGTAATAATGCTGATACCTGAAAGTATCTTTAAGAAAATGAAGTTATAATACATCGGTATATTAATTAGTAGTAGTCTTTATGTAATGAACATAGATGAAGATATATCAATAAGGTCGGTCCAGTATGATGATGCAGTGCAACTATATGATCTGATTGTCCGAAATGCCGAGCGCTTGAGAGATTCATTCTCTAAAACATTATCATTTTTTTCTTCAATAGATGATGCAAAAAAGCGAATTGCTTATTTACTGGAAAGCGCAGAAAATGGAACATCATTTTTGTTTGTTGTTGTGCATAAAGAATCTGGTTCTATAATAGGTGTGCTCATT
>CAZPDA010000286.1:0-3050 GCA_964585115.1 uncultured Flavipsychrobacter sp. | reverse complement strand
TTGGTATAGCGTCTTGATCTGTATTATAATCCATAGTTAAACCTTGAGGTAGCTTGTAATCTTTTACATCTATTATAAAAACTACCTTATCTGGTAACGATTGCTTTGCATACTTGCCAAAAGTAAGATCCATTTCTATGGTACCATTGTCTCTAGTTGTAGTTTCGGTATGTACTGTTAATAAACGTGCCTCATCAACCCATAGTTTGGTAAGCACAACACCATTAGGGTCATTATTAGGGATCACCTTTATTATTCGGTACTTTTTGCCCTCAAGCTCTTCATATCCGCCATCTATCACCACCATATCTTGCCCCTCCGGCAATACAGAATTGAGCGTGAGGTTTATACCTTTTTTAGGTAAAATCGAAATTCCGCCTTTTCGTTCCAGCTTCATTTTATCAGGAGCTTTGAAGTAAACCTTACCATTCAACTGTGGAACACGCATGTAAGATACATTGATCTTCATTTTCACATCAGCTACATAATCCTTCACAAGCTCTAGCTTATCCCTCATCTTGTAAAACAACTGCTCAGCAGTATACTCATCAGCTCTAGCATTACCGCTAAACGCTGCAATAATAACAAGCACTGCTATCCACCTCTTCATCATGACTTAATGTCTTTTCGTTTAAAAATAATTATGGTTGCGGCCAAGAATGCTATAATATAAGCTCCAAGCACAGCAGCCGACTTGTATATTGAAGCATAAGGTACAGGGTCGTCAAAAAAACCCTTCCAACCTATCATGTGTGTTGTAAATAAGTAAGGCTTTATAGCATTGAACAGTGGGAGGTTCATATTTGAGTAGATCATCATGACCACTATAACTGCCATTGTACCTATTATTGGACCTACTGAGTTGTCTGCAAATATTGACAAGAATACAGACAATGCCGCTACAGCCATCATGGCCAAAGTTGCATACACAAACGCAGCCATATAACGCCAAAGAATATCGTTTTTAAGTAAAACGATCATCATATCTCCCTTTACATTAATTATATCACCAGTACCAAATATCAATATAGATAACCCTAACCCTACTATTGCCAACCATATTAACAGTAAGAATGAATACACAACACATGCCAGGTACTTATTGAGAACCAGAGATGTGCGTGATATTGGCTTTGTAAGCAATAATCGTAATGTACCTTTATTGGCTTCTCCTGCAAAAGCATCACCGGCAACTAATGCTATTAATAATGGTACTTGTATCAATAGTGTTTGTAGTATGAAATAGGTAATCAAATACCCATTAACTATATTACCCCCTATCTCAAACTCACTACTTGTCATTTGCAACGCTAAGTTGATATAGTCTTTACCATCAGCAAACATTGCAAGTTGAATACTTAGCGATATGGCAGCTACTACACCAAAACTTATAAAGGTTCTTGGTCGCTTAAATATTTTATATAACTCCAGCCTTAACATCCGTATTATTAGTTAATGATAAGAAATAGGCTTCCAAAGAGTGTTTTGACCGAATCTCCAAAACATGAATATTATTGGAAACAAGCATTTTATTTAGTGTAGGCACTTTTCTAGGGTGCATTTTCAGCTTGATATGAGAGGCACTAATACTTTGTATGTATTCAGCTATACTTGACTGTTTTAACTTCTCCTCGATATGGTCGTCTGGCAGCATACTTACCTCTATTAATGTATCATTAGGGTTCAAAAGGTCATCTACTTCTCCCTCTACCACCTTTTCACCTTGATTTATGATCAGCATTCTATTAGCCATTTGCTCTACCTCATTAAGTAGGTGAGAAGACAATAATATAGTCTTACCATGCTCCTTACTCAGGTTTACAATAAGCTGTCTGATCTCAGCTATACCTTGAGGGTCAAGCCCGTTAGTTGGCTCATCCAATATCAGCAGGTCAGGCTCGTGTACTAGTGCTAACGCAATGCCAAGTCTTTGCTTCATACCTTGCGAGTAAGCTTTGACCTTATCTTTTTCTCTACCGATCAAGCCAACAAGTTCTATTACCTCATGCATTCTTGTTGAGGTAACTTTCACGTTACTCAACTTGGCAAATATTTTCAAATTATCCCACCCTGATAAGTAATCATACATATCAGGCTTTTCCACTATAGCCCCTATATGACGTAGTAGTCTTTTATTATTTATAAACTCTTCTCCCTTGATATAAACATTTCCGCTACTAGGCTTTATTAACCCTAGTAACATGCGCATGGTAGTACTTTTACCTGCACCGTTCTGACCAAGGAAGCCATAAATATCTCCTTGCCTAACTGAAAAAGATAGATCTTGAACCGCTTGAAAGTCTTTAAAAGATTTTGATAACGATTTGGCTTCTATTATAGTTTCCAAAACAAATACTTGAAATGACCAAAAACACAATACATACAAAAGTCGTGCTTTAAAATATATTATCAGCAAGTAGATAACACTTTTTGCTTTCAGTTGTTGTATTTTACTATTGCAAAGCTATTATTGATGTAGTTAAAGCAGCGTTAAACCATAACAGCCATATTTACAACAATAATATTGGACTTATATTTACAATCGCAATGAAGAAAGTCTTTCCTTTAATTATTGTTCTGACAGCACTATCAGTACTTGGTATATTTTTCATCCAACTATCTTGGATAAAGGGCTCTGTGAAGCTAAGAAAACAACAACGTATACAAGATGTGTCGCATGCCACCGCACAAATAAAAGAATCGGCTTGGCGCTTATACCTTGTCAAGAAGGGTTTAGCTGGTTTTTTACCAGAAGAGTCAAGACAGTACTACCTCAAAGACTTTACCTCACAGATAATAACACAAGAAGAACTAGATGACATTGTAAGTAAATCGCTTAAAAAGTATAATATAAAAGAACCCTACGAATATGCTATTACCAATATATTCAGGATGCCAATATTCGAATCGAAAAATTTTCAGCAAGAATATTATGGCGAATCAAAAGACATTATTCTTACTCCTGACGAAGGCATATTCTTTGAAACAATGCATTTGTACATTGATGAAGACGGCAGTGCTATAATGAAAGGAATGGTGTGGTATATAGC
>CAZPDA010000285.1:0-3065 GCA_964585115.1 uncultured Flavipsychrobacter sp. | reverse complement strand
TTATATAAGTAACGGTAAAGATGCCGTGCTGGTAGATGTGGGTATCTCTTGCCGCGAAATAGAGATACGCATGAAGAAGATGGGGCTAGACATCACCAAGGTGCGTGCCATATTCATCACGCACGAGCATACCGACCATATAAAGGGTGCGCAGCTTTTATCATCACGATACAGGATACCTACCTATCTGAATCACAAAACGCATTATGCCAGTCACTTGAAGTTTAAGCCTGAGCTGTATCGTAGAATAGAGCACGGAGAGGTGATAGATGTGAACGGTATAAAGGTGACAGGCTTCAGCAAGCTGCATGATGCCATAGATCCTTTTAGCTATGTGGTGAATTATGCAGGCATTACAGTGGGGGTATTTACCGACATTGGTGCAGTGTGCGACAACCTAAAGAACTATATGAGCCAATGCCATGCAGCCTATCTCGAGTCGAACTACGACGCTGAGATGCTGGATAAAGGCAGATATCATATACGCCTGAAAGACCGTATACGCGGTGGGCTGGGACACTTATCTAACAAAGAAGCGTTGAACTTTTTTCTGGAACACAAGCCTGAGTATATGACCCATCTTTTCCTGTCTCACCTATCCAGAGATAACAATAATCCTGAGTTGGCGTTGCAACTCTTTAAGCAACATGCAGGCAATGTACAAGTACACGTAGCACCCCGCTACGAGGGTAGTGAACTATTCCACATCACAAATGACGCAGTCCCAACTCAGCAGTTGAAGCAAGCGGTGTTGTTTTAAGGATGTTTTCGGGTAAAGGTTGTAAAGTTTGATTTCCTTAATTTTGTACTATGGGTAGTCAGCAAGTACAGTCGGTATCAACATTCAATAATGAGCTGAAGCTAAAAGGTTTCAAAGTATTCAGAATTGAAGAAGATAGTAATGCTACACGCATCTACAGCAGGAAGGATTTTTATAAGATCTGCCTTACTACTGGCAAGAGCAAGATTCACTATGCAGATCGTAGCTATGATGAGGAAGGTACTATTTTGTTTTTTGGCAATCCGCATATCCCTTACTCTTGGGAGACGCTTTCTACTACCTATGTCGGATATACCTGTTTGTTTTCAGAGGCGTTTCTGCAGTTGTCAGAGCGTTCTGTAAGCTTGCAAAACTCTCCTTTGTTCAAGATCGGTGGCACTCCTATACTGCACATTACCAAAGAGCAACGAGCATTTCTGAACAACATTTTCCAGAAAATGATCGAAGAGGAGCAATCAGAGTATGTTTATAAAGATGAGTTGATACGTAACTACATTCAGCTAGTGCTACACGAGGCTATGAAACTACAACCCTCAGAACATTTTGATCAGCACAAGGATGCTGCCTCACGTGTTACGTCCGTGTTTTTAGAATTGTTGGAAAGACAATTCCCTATAGAAACAACCGAGAGACCGCTACAGCTAAAAACAGCCCAAGACTATGCTAGTGGTTTGTCCATACATGTCAACTATCTAAACCGTGCTGTAAAAAAAGTGACGGGCAAGGCTACCAGTGCGCATATAGCCGAACGTATAGTGAGCGAAGCCAAAGCACTGCTACAACATACCAACTGGAATATTGCTGATATAGCCTATGCACTGGGCTTTGAATATCCTACCTATTTCAACAACTACTTTAAAAGAATGACGGGTATTAACCCTAAAGCTTATCGCGAGCTCGAGGTTTGATTTTCTTAATTATTGGTTTGAGGATCGTTAACAGATAGCCTGATGTCTGGTCTAATTTTGTAATTGTAATTCAATTCAAAATTCAATTATGAAATTAATAAGACTAATGGCTATGTCTTTACTGTTGTCTACACAGGTTGTAGCACAAACAGGGCAAGTCGGGTCAACACAAAAAACGATCAAGATGAACCAGAAAGAACATTATACCTTTCAATTGAGTGATAAGATAACACGTCAAAAAGTAACATTTAAAAACCGCTATGGAATTATCTTGTCAGGAGATCTATATCTGCCTAAGAACAGCGGAGACAGAAAGTTATCGGGACTTGCTATTAGTGGACCATTCGGAGCGGTAAAGGAACAAGCATCAGGACTATACGCTAATCAAATGGCAGAGCGTGGCTTTGCTGCCCTAGCATTCGATCCCTCTTATACAGGAGAAAGTGGCGGTGAGCCACGCAATGTTGCCTCGCCAGATATTAATACCGAAGACTTTAGCGCAGCAATAGATTTTTTAGGGCTACAGGATAATATTGACCGTGACAAAATAGGTATTATAGGTATCTGTGGTTTTGGTGGTTTCGCTCTGAATGCCACAGCTGTAGATAAGCGTGTGAAAGCCGTAGCCACTACTAGTATGTACGATATGTCTCGAGTGAACGCGAAAGGCTATTTTGATGCAACAACACCGGAGCAACGTACTAAAATGTTGGACCAACTAAGTCAACAGCGTTGGCAGGATGCGGAAAACGGAACTCCCGCGCTAACGCCAATGGGATTGCCCGACAAACTGCAGGGTAATGAGCCGCAATTTGTAAAAGAATACTTTGACTATTATAAGACAGACAGAGGTTTTCATGAGCGCTCTATTAATTCAAATAGCTCTTGGACCATTACCACACCAATCTCATTGATGAATATGCCCATCATGACCTATATCAGTGAGATATCGCCTAGGCCTATGTTGGTAATCGCAGGAGAGCATGCACACTCTCGCTACTTTAGCGAAGATGCTTATAAGGCAGCTAAAGAACCGAAAGAAATAATGATCATACCAGATGCGGTACATGTAGACTTATATGATCAGGTAGACATTATCCCTTTCGACAAGTTGGTATCATTTTTTACCGATAACCTTAAATAATAACCGTCGGCTATTGTCTGTAATTTGTAGCTCAACAATTAAAACTTTATAGTATGCCACATATTAATGTAAAACTTTGGACGGGTAAAACAGAAGCCACTAAGCAAAAGCTTGCTGAAGAGCTTGCTAAAACAGCAATGGCTGTACTAGGGGGTGGATTAGAATCATACTCTGTTGCAATAGAGGATGTAGACCCGGACAATTGGAAAGGAAAAGTCTACGAGCCGGAAAT
>CAZPDA010000284.1:0-3086 GCA_964585115.1 uncultured Flavipsychrobacter sp. | reverse complement strand
TTATAACCTAATTGCGATGCACGGATAGCAGCCACATATCCACCGGGACCACTACCTACTACGATAACATCATATGCCATAAAAAGGATAAATTTTGTGTTTGGTTAACTCTTATGAATATAACATACAAATGTAGCCAAATTATCCCATAGATTGTAACAACAAATACCTTAAAAAGCTTATATAGAACAATAAAGGGCACTAAAATTAATTAGCGCCCTTTATATTAAATAATTAGAAATTCTTAATCTTCCTTAGCCTTTCTTCTCATTTTTCTCACCTTACTATGTTTGATACCATATACAAAGTAAATGACCAAACCTATAGCCAACCAGCCTAATAGTCTTAACCAGCTTTCTAATGGTAGAGATGCCATCATTATCACACAGACAACCATACCCAATATAGGCACAAGCGGCACAAGTGGCGTTTTGAACGGACGTTCGGCATCAGGCAAGGTTTTACGCATTACCAATATACCTGCGCATACTAGTGTAAATGCTAATAACGTACCTATACTTACCATATGCCCAAGGTCACTTACAGGAACAAAACCTGCGAATATGCTCACGAAAAATGCAAAAACAAGATTTGTTTTATATGGCGTATGATTCTTTGGATGAAGGTCCGAGAAGAACTTAGGCAGTAAGCCATCTCTTGACATTGAGTAGAATACTCTTGACTGCCCCATAAGCATCACTAACATCACTGACGTATAACCAGCAAGTATTGCTACAATAATAGCATCTTGCAGCCAGCTATATGGTGTTTTACCTATTGCAGTTGCCACAGGTTTTGCATCGTTTATAAACTCAGAGTAATGCGCCAATCCGGTCATTACGTACGAGAACAATACATAAAGTATAGTACAGACCACGAGAGAACCAAGTATACCTATAGGCATATCTTTCTGTGGTTTCTTAGCTTCTTGCGCTGCAGTAGATACGGCATCAAAGCCTATAAATGCAAAGAAAACAACTGCCGCACCTCTTAAGATACCGCTCCAGCCATACTCTCCAAATGTACCAGTATTCTCAGGTATGAATGGCGTATAGTTAGCCTCATTAGTATATCCCCAACCTACTGCAATGAATACCAACACCACAGCTATCTTAAGGATCACCAATATATTGTTCATTAAAGCAGAGCCTTTTGTACCACGCATCAACATGAAAGACAATAGAAATACGATAGCCACAGCTGGCAAGTTCATAATACCTCCATCAACCTTTATAGCCCCATCTAAGAGCTCAAGCTTTTCAAATGGCGAACAGAGGAGCTGAACAGGGAAGTCAATACCATGCTTCATTAAAAATTCGGCCAAATACCTAGACCAAGATACCGATACTGTTGCAGCACCGAGAGCGTATTCTAAAACCAGATCCCAGCCAATAAACCATGCCAGAAACTCACCCATTGTAGCATAGGAATAAGTATATGCACTACCCGCAACAGGTATCATTGAGGAGAACTCTGCATAACACAGACCAGCAAAACCACAAGCTACAGCAGCTATTATAAACGATATTGTAACTGCGGGTCCTGCATTCTCTGCCGCAGCAATACCCGTCAAAGAAAACAGGCCGGCACCAATAATAGCACCTATACCAAGTGCTACTAATGCAGGGGCTCCTAATGTTCGTTTTAATGTTTTACCGGATTCTCCGGCATCACTCATTAATTGAGAAATTGGTTTCTTTATAAATAAACTCATAGTCTTTTGATGATATAAGCAACCAAACTATAAAGAAATTGCTTGCTGAACAAGAAAGTGTATAATTTTTATAGCCCTGACAAGCTGTTAAGCATTTTACAAATGTTGATAATGATGTTACTATATTTTATTTTTTTGAAGTAGGTTTGGCGGATGTTTTTGAAAGGCTTATTAAGAATGGTTTTAGCACTATTGGTGAGTGCTATCGTGATAGAGTCTAATGCTCAACCTATTTTACCGGACATGGTAGGAGCTTCAGACAAAGGCATAAATGTTTTAAGCTGGACATGTCAGTACGATGGCATTAAGTCTATCGCGGTACAACGTTCTACAGATAGTGTTTTCAACTATGCTACCATCGGCTATGTGAAGAATCTTAAAAAAGGACCTCAAGCATACATTGACGGACACCCTGACCCGGGCTATAACTGGTATAGACTATATATTGTATTTAATTCAGACCTTACTTGGTACAGTAACCGTATCAAGATCTTTATAGACAGTGCTACTCTAATTGACAAAAAAGTACTGCCTCCCAATGACTCTTTGCAGAAATACGCTTCAGGCATTAGACTTGACACTACGACCATATCTGTTGCTAATATCAACTCTACACCTGTAACAAGTACAACTGTCCAACCCAACACTACAACAACTACGTCCTCAACCAATACAAACAACACAACAACTACTTCCCCTACCATTGACACGGTAAAACAAGTAGTGGCTAGGCTTACTATTAGCATACCTGAACCTGAAGAGATAGACCAGTACACTTACATAAAATCACAATATGTCTTTACCAACCCATTCACAGGACATATTAATATAGAGATACCTAAAGAAGATGGTTACCACTTCTTTGCACTCAAGTTTTTCAATCTGGATGATGTCCAAGTATTAGACATACCGCGTTTTACGCAGAATGAAGTTATCATTGACAAAAGGAACTTTAAGAGAAAAGGTATCTACAAGTTTATACTAAAAAAGGATAGAGAGAAGCTTGAAGAAGGGTACATTACAGTATACTAATTATCCCATTCTATTTCTTTCATTATGTCTTTCCACTCAGCACCTAGCTGTAGTGAGCTACCTGCATAGAGCTTCATCATATTTACAAGTTCTTCAGCATCCCAAGAGTATACACCTTTACCAAATCTAACGGGAAAGCCTTCGTAATTAAAATACAAGTTCCCATCATGGTGCAAACTTTGGATAAGGTGTTCCTGTGTTTCAAAGCCTAGATAGTCAAAGCTATGCCCTTTAAGCGGGTGGTCCGTTTTCTTCTCTTTACCCGCATAATGCAATGGCCCCATAGCTGTCCACAAGTATAATGTAGTGCGCTTCATGAAAGGAGTATTATATATTATAT
>CAZPDA010000283.1:0-3090 GCA_964585115.1 uncultured Flavipsychrobacter sp. | reverse complement strand
CTATTTAGGTAAATAAAATTACAGTGCAGATATTCCTTCACTGCATTTTTGCATCAAATGCTCCATTTGTTTCTTCTCTTCTGTAGTGAAACAAGAGAACATTGCTTTATCTATTTCTAATATCTTTTTGTTGATAGAGATACCTATATTATGTCCCTCACTAGTCAACTGTATCATCTTCTTACGCTTGTCAAAGGGGTCTTGAGCTACATTTAGCAAGTTCTTGTTCTGCAATGATTTAATGCTCCTTAATACAGATGACTTATCACGCTCTATCAGGTCAGCAATTTCCTGCTGAGACATAGTACCTCTATAGAACAAAGTCATCAATACAGGTAACTGCTCTACTGCTAGTGGCATACTCCCCTCCTTACAAAACATCTTATTTGCTTTGTTATACATCAACTTGTGCAAGTCTTTAAACTTGAACATCAATATACCATTATAGACATCTTCTCTTTGCATGATGGAGCAAAGTTAAACATAGTTGACATGTCAACCAAAACTTTTTTACCCAATTTTCGTTTTTTAGTTTTCTTTAACAAAAGAAGCACCTGCAATAGCAGATGCTTCTACACATGAATAAATAAAAACTCACTACTTATAAAACAGACTCAATATTCTTTTTAGCGAAACCAGCGGAAGTGGTCATTCCTTTACCTCCTATGCCGGTAACAATATGTATTCTATCATCTATAGTTTTTATAAAGATGTCTTTCTCATTATGCTGTGCATAAAATCCCGGCCAAACTTTCTCTATTTCCCAATTGGGCAGGTCCATTATCTTTTTAGCCTCGGTAAGCATAAGCTCATTTATATACATTTCATTATAAAAGTCGCTTAACTCATCCTGTTCGGCTGCATCAGCATACTCATGTGAGTCACCAATTATTATAGACCCATCAACTCTTTGCTTGAATAAAATATGAACACCTAGCTCGCGTAGCTTAGCATCTACATCATTAGGGTCTAGTGCTTTGTGTGCGTCACATGTCTGGAAACTCTCATACCTACGAATTGTAAGACCTGTAAGTATATTACCTGGTAAACTTACTTCTTTAATCGGTTTAGTAGACATCATATTCAACTTTGAGACTACAATACCACTATCGGCAAACACTTGCGGGAATAACACTTTAAAGTCTCTTCCATTACATACAAAACAGTGCTCTGCACTATATACAGTACCATCAGCCACCACAACTTCACAACTATTATTAACTACATTGACCTGTACAGCAGCACAATTAAACCTTGTGGTCAAGTGCTTGTATTTACTTTGTATGTACTTGTGTATATTATGAATAAGCACTTCTGACTCTGCCGATACCTCTTGCTCAAAGAATAATGCGCCTACTGCATAATCACTCCTTAATGTAGGATACTTAGCAAGTACAGCATCTTTGGTAAGCAGCTCACTACTATAGTCTACATCTTTGAACTTTTGGTACATTTCCTCAAGTACAGCCATTTCATCAGCTCTAGACGCGATATAACATGAACCGTTATTACGAATACCGATATTGGTTTCAGATTGTATACTCTTATATAGCTGTGTGCTATACCTACCGTAGTCAAGCCACTTCCCTACAGGCATTCCCGAAGGTACTACCTGACCGAAGTTTCTTACCGTAGACTGTTGAGGACGCAGGTCTTTTTCAAGTAATAAAACCTTTTTTCCTTGCTCTAATGCGTGGTAAGCGTGAAATGTCCCTAGTACTCCCCCACCTATAACTATTACATCAAACCGTTCCATCATTATTGTTGTTAGAAAAAGCCTTGCATTATAAAAAACACAAGGCTTCATATAATGTAAATTAGTGTCTTACGACTAGCTTTCTGGTTGCTTTAGCTCCATTATGCTCTACTATTATATAGTACATACCAGCTGGCTTGTTAGCAACATCAATGCTTACTTTCTTACTGTTATTGCGTGACTCGTAAACCTTAACCCCTATAGCATTATACATGTATACATTTGCATCATCTACATTTACGTCGATATTGACAGTAGATGTTGCAGGGTTAGGATAAACAACTGCATGTACATCGTCTAGTATAGACAATACAGAACTCGTGCTTATGCTATCTGTTTTGAAAGTATAAGGACCAGCCCATCCTGGTTTATTTGCTCCACAGTTACTACGTACATAGAAGTCATATTCTGTAACAGGCTGTAAACCTCCTAATGGATAACGGTTGTCTGAGATAGTAACTTGTATCCCAAAATTAGGATTACCAAAACCTTTAGGTCCCCAGCTTATGTCGTATGCAGGAGCAGCACCAGGGTCAGTCCATTTAAGGATAGCCGAAATAGCCATTATACTATCAGCAAAACCATTGGTCTGCATCACACAAGGGTTAACCGTTTCAAAATATAATGGTCCCACCCATGCACTTTCTGAACCTGAGCAGTCATTCTTTACATATGCTTCATAAGCAGTACCTAAGCTAAGCCCCGTTACACCAAAGCTTTTAGCAGACAAACCGCTTACCGTAACACCGTCACCTAACTGGAAACCAACTTCACCCCACTGAAGGCTATACTTACTCTCTTGTGAAACCCACACTATAGTAGCACTACCAGTATCTATATTAGATGCTTCTAATGAATCTGGAGCAGAGCAAGCCAAAGCCACAAAGTCAGCAAGTATGTACTGCCTTGTACCTAGATGACCTTTACCAGATATAGTATTTGTAGCGGTATTATTACCTAAGTTGGTAATTGCCCAAGTTTTATATTGATTATTACGTCTATTGTATAGGTGTAGATCAGCACTATTGTTTACTGCTGTAGTATAGTTAGTATAGTCGTAGCTTAGTTTATATTCAGCAGAATAGTTTCTAGCTGTAAACACACCGAAGTACTTATCCGTAGCCCCAACATCTGCTATACCTCCTTTATAAGATGGCGTATCATTAATAAGATATATTTGCACACCTTCAGCACTAGCCATTATACTATCTACATTTATCTTACCTCTGTTACCTGTATTTAGTTCCAAACTAGCAGTTGTAATACCATCGTATACATAAACACTAGTATCACCTATAGCAGCTCCTGACACTACCCAATTAGTATCTGCAAGG
>CAZPDA010000282.1:0-3092 GCA_964585115.1 uncultured Flavipsychrobacter sp. | reverse complement strand
ACCCTGCAGGTACTTACTCTGTAGATGTAGTATACACTGCTACTCAAGACTAGTATTCTCTCTCTTATCCCTTATATACAGAAGGACTCTTTTTAGAGTCCTTTTTTTATTTTTGCCCATAATGCTGAAACATTGTTTTAAGGAAGATGTGATAGAGGCTGGTTGTGACGAGGCTGGTAGGGGTTGCCTTGCGGGTCCTGTATTTGCTGCCGCTGTGATATTGCCTAAAGGGTTTGAACATCCGTTATTGAATGACAGTAAACAGCTATCAGAAGAGCGACGGACAGAGCTTAGACCTTATATTGAGCAGCATGCTACGGCATATGCCGTAGCCATGATAGATAGTGATGAGATAGATGAGATAAATATATTGAAGGCCTCATTTAAGGCTATGCATAAGGCAATAGATGGTTTAAGTGTAAAGCCTGATCTTTTGTTGATAGATGGTAATCGCTTTACTCCCTATTTAGGCATTGTGCATGAATGTATAGTAAAGGGGGACGCTACATATAGGTCCATTGCAGCAGCTAGTATACTGGCTAAGACCTATAGGGATGAATATATGCTAAAGCTGCATGAAGCGTATCCGCAATATGGCTGGGATAACAATAAGGGGTATGGTACTATATATCACAGAAAGCAATTAGTGATCCATGGTGAAACCCCTCATCATAGAAAGACCTTTAAATGGAAAGCCCCTGCTAACTAAGATGCTATAGGAAGTGTGATCTCAAAAATAGCCCCATGAGGTTCATTGTCTTTAACCGCTATTTTCCCTTTATGCTGTCTTATGATCTTTTTAGTGAGGTACAAACCTAGCCCTGTACCTTTTGTTTTGCGTGTTTCCTCGTTTCCTACACGGTAGAATTTGTTGAATATCTTGCTCTTTTCAGAGTCAGGTATCCCTACACCAAAGTCTATAACTTTAATGGTGACCTGCCTGCTGCTGCTTGATATATTTACCTGTACAGGTTGATCGTTAGGTGTATATTTATTAGCGTTCTCCAAAAGATTATTGATAGCCATTTGTAAAAGGATCCTATCGCCAATAATGTTATAGTCCTCAAAATTCTTCACCTCAAAACGGTTAGGGTATCGAGTGGCGTAGTCCATTACACAATTGGAAAGTAGCTCCGATATACTCATTTTCTCTTTAGAGGATTTATACTGACGACCTTCTATTTGAGATGCAAATAGCATATTTGTACTCATATCGTTCAAACGATTGGCCTCATTGATACACCGAGATATAAGTAAGTTCTTTTTGTCCTCATCCAGCTGGTGGCGTTGCAAGGTTTGTAGGTTAAGCTTCATCGCTGCAATAGGAGACTTAAGCTCATGTGTTACAGAAAGCATGAAGTTATTCTGCTGTTTGGACAGGCGTACACTTCTGCGAAAAGATGAATACACTACTGCTGCACCGATAAGGATAATGATCATGAACGTAGAGCCTTCGCCCCAATACTGTTTAGTACGAGAGTCGCGTTTGGCCTCTATATCCGCTAGTCTTGATTGATATATGTCTGGAAAGGCAGAACGGCTAAGCTCTGTATTGAGTACTTGAGTTTCCAACTCGTAGATGCGCTGGCTATGCTTCTGCAAGCTGATGCCCCAAAAAAGCAGAGCTGATATGATATAGGCAAGTAGTAATAAGTGTACAGTTGTGAAATAACGCATATAGCAACAGATTTCTCTGCGCTAAAGTTACCGTTTTGTATCCTTTTCTACCCTAAAACCAACTTGTAATACTTCTTGTAGTGGATTGTCGCGCATGTTTTGCTCAAACATTACCTCATAAGTACCTGTTTGGTCAAACGACTGCGGTTGGTTATAAAAAGTAAGCGGTATACGTTGCTCCCATAGCTCGCCCATGCCTCTACCCAGCCATTTGCCATCTTGCTGGGCCAACGGCACTTCTACTCTTGTCAATTCATACTCACTTGCCCCAGGCTTTTTGGTCTTCATGATCAGCCATATGTTTGAGTACTTATAGGCGTCCGTATGTTTGATGACAAAGTAAGTACGATACTGAGCACTAGTATCAGATATTTCAAACTTATAAACAGGCCTGAAGTCGTAGGTCCATCCGGCATCAGGTATGCTATATACCTTTTGATAGTATGCTGACGGTAAACAACCCGATAGCAGTGCTGTAACCAGAAGAATAGAAAAGATGTTCTTTATATAAGACATGTTCAATACTTATAGAATATTCAGGATCTGCTCTTTAGCTTTTTCTAGTTCGTCTTTCATTTTTATAACGATCTGTTGGATACCTGCATGGTTAGCCTTAGCACCTAGTGTATTGATCTCGCGACCAACCTCCTGCAAAATAAAGCCTAGAACCTTACCTTTCATCGTACTGTCCTTCTGTACTGTATCTTTAAAGTATTTACAGTGTTGTGTAAGACGAGTCTTTTCTTCAGAGAAGTCTATACGCTCTAAGTAGTATATCATCTCTTGTTCAAAACGGTTAGGGTCAGCTTTATCGCTATTGATAAGCTCATTCATAGCGTTGGTCAGTTTCTGCCTAACCTTTTCTTTACGCTCTTCTTCCAGTGGTAGAATGGTCTCATGTAGCTGCTCGATATTTGTAATGCGTTGGTATAGGTCTTTATAAAGAGCCTCGCCTTCGCTTTTCCTGTGCTGCATGAGTTGGCTGGCTGCTTCCTGTATCACCTTTTTTACTTCTTCCCAATCTTGCTCAGGTAGCATATCTTGGTCTACGCCTACCACCTCAGGCATACGCATAAGGGTAGAGAGTATGTTATCTTCAGGCACTTCCAAGCTATTGGCTATCTGCTTCATGCTTTGGTAGTAATATGCTGCAAGGTCGGTATTTACCGTCATCGGTTTGGTAGCTCCTTCCTGCTTTATGGTTACGGTCAGGTCTATATTACCACGCATCAGTATGCCGTTAAGCATAGATCTGATGTCTAATTCATAAGCTCTTAGTATCGGTGATAATTTTGGTGATACCTCAAATTGCTTACCATTCAGCGATTTCATCTCTACAACTACCTGTCTGTTGTTAATATTCGCCTCAGCCCTTCCGAACCCTGTCATTGAATACAGCATATAAATACTCTTTA
>CAZPDA010000281.1:0-3092 GCA_964585115.1 uncultured Flavipsychrobacter sp. | reverse complement strand
AAAAAGATGTATTTATCAAAATAATTAAATCGAAAAATTATTAGTTTCATTTTCTAAAATATTCATTCTATGCCATCAATTAATCCATATCTAACATTTTTAGGTAACTGTGAAGAAGCCTTTGGTCACTACAAGTCTGTATTCAAGCAAGAGTTCACTTATGTAGGACGTTTTGCTGATATGCCACCCCAAGAAGGTCATGCCATGCCAGAGGAAGATATGAATAAAATAATGCACATTTCTCTGCCTATTGGTAATGGCACTACGCTAATGGGTAGTGATACAGGGGGAGAGTGGGCTTCTAAAACAGTTGTAGGCAATAATATTTCTATATCTATCAACGCAGACTCTAAAGATCAAGCAGATGAACTATTTACAGGTTTGTCTGATGGTGGTGCTACAACAATGCCAATGAATAAGACATTCTGGGGAGACTATTTTGGTATGTGTACTGATAGGTTCGGTATCAACTGGATGATAAGTTTTAATGAACAGAGTCATTAATGTAATAGCATTTGATCTTATTTGTGATAGACTGCAATGTTGCAGCCTATTTTGTTAATGGTATAGTGTATTAGTTTACATACCTTTGTTCAAAGTTGCATCGGGGCGCCGTATATGGCTGAGATAGTACCCGTAATACCTGATCTGGATAATACCAGCGTAGGAAATGCATACGTAATGTTATAGGTGGTATCTCATCTCAGCAAAGCAGCATTTTCTACAATCGGGAATGCTGCTTTGTTTTTTTAAGATACTTGATATGGCATTTGAATTAGTTACAAAAGACCTGGCCAACTGGCAGGGCAGAGAAGAGTGGTTCTTTAATAGAGAACATACAGATACCTACGAACAATGGTATGAAGGACGCTACAAGAGAGCCGAGATATGGCAAAAGAAGGTAGTAGGTGGACTTGTAAAAAAGGATAAGCGTGTTAAAAGGTTATTGGAGTTTGGCTGCGGTACAACAAGGTTTACCCGCTGGTGGAAGGAGATAGGCATAGACGCTTCCGGTGGAGATATATCTCCCTTTATGCTTGGTCAAGGTCGTCACCTTTTTGATGGAGATCTTGTGTTGGCAGACTCTCACAACATGCCCTTCAAAGACCATACGTTTGATGCGGTCGCCTTCATTACAACATTTGAGTATTACAAAGACCCAGTAAAAGTGATAAGAGAAGCTGCACGTGTAGGTAAGCATGGCATCGTGTTCGGCATGATGAATAGAAATTCTACAAAGGTTGTACGTAGAAGAGTACAGCAAGTGTTTGGCAAGAATCCTTTTTATGTAACAGCTACATTTTACACACCAAAGCATTTAATAGCGAAGATAGATGAAGCCTTAAAAGGTAGAAACTATTCTATAGAATGGACTACTACGGGGTTGCCTAAATGGTTCCCGGTTCAGCAGTGGGGCTTGCCTTACGGCGATTTTTTTGGATTGTATGTAAAACTTGATGTGTAATGAGTGGTTTCTCTAATACAGGTAAAGTACCAAGTGACTTTTTTGAGTCGTCTATCTATCCTTATTGCGGTAAAAAAAGGAGTGAGGTAATAACCCCGGCGGGTTATGGTATAGATGTAGCATTGATAGACTTACCTAATGGCTACGAAATGGCACTCACAAGTGATCCGCTTTCCTTGATTCCGACTTTAGGGTTAAGAGAGTCTGCATGGTTATCTGTACAACTAATAGTTAATGATATGGCTACTACGGGAGTAGCTCCTATGTATGCACAATTTGTTCTGAACCTGCCGCCTAGTATTACTGCAGTACAGTTTGATGAATATTGGAAATATATACATGGTTATTGTGATGATATAGGTATTGCAATAACAGGAGGACATACCGGTAAATGTGAAGGACAAAACTCGACTATAGCTGGCGGTGGTACTATGACCGCCATTGCTCCTAAGGGTACTATGCTTACCAGTAATATGGCGGAAGAAGGTGACGTTATTATTGTAACAAAAGAGTCGGCACAGGTAGCTACTTCTATTCTCGCACTCAGCTTTCCCGAAATCGTTAAAAATAAATGTGGCATCGACGTACAACAAAATGCCGCAGAGCTATTCTATAAAACAAGTGCTTTAGACGCAGGTTTAATAGTAGCAAAGCTGAACAGTAATGATAAAGTGGTGACCGCAATGCATGATGTAACAGAAGGTGGTATCTGTGGTGCCATATATGAGTTGGCAAAAGCATCTGGATGTGGAGTGGATATAGAAGAAGCTGCATTACCTACAGGAAGTGCACAAAAAGAGGTATGCCATGCCTTTGATATAGACCCTCACTACTGTATAGGTGCAGGCTCTATGGTAATTGCTGCTAAGCAAGGTAAGGAACAGTTAGTTATAGATGCTCTTGATTGTAAGGGTATAAAAGCAACTGTTGTAGGTAAGCTACAGGCATCAAGTAAAGGTATGAGTATAACTAATGATGAGCGGAAGAAGGAGTTAGTGATTCCTAATAGAGACCCTTATTGGGCAGCATTTTATAACGCAGTAGCCAAAGGATTGAAGTAATGAAAAATATAGAAGGTGGTATATATTTAGTTGTTGACCCCTCAATTGATGAGCAGGTATTATTACAGAAAATAGAGGAGGCGTTAAAAGGAGGCGTAGATATAATTCAGGTTTGGAATAACTGGACCAATGATATTAATAAATTGAAGTTGATAGATAGGATATGTGAATTAGCGCATCGGTCCGATGTTCCTGTATTAATAAATGAGGAATGGGAATTGATAAACGACACCTTGCTTGATGGTGTGCATTTTGATAGTATTCCGAATGATATTACGCATGTAAGGCAACATATAGAACGTCCATTCATTTGTGGTATTACTTGTGGTAATGACCTGTCTATAGTTAGGTGGGCAGAGGCCAATAAGCTAGACTACATTTCATTCTGTTCAATGTTTCCGTCTACCTCCGCTGGTGCTTGCGAAATAGTTTCAATAGAGAATGTCAAAAAAGCCAAAGCATTAACCTCAATGCCTGTATTTGTAGCAGGAGGTATATCATTAGATAATATTCACGACTTAAAAGAAACTAATGCAAATGGGATAGCTGTCATATCTGCCATCTTG
>CAZPDA010000280.1:0-3114 GCA_964585115.1 uncultured Flavipsychrobacter sp. | reverse complement strand
CTTCCGGGTGTACGTTATCACATCGTTCGTGGTGCATTAGATACTGCGGGTGTGAAAGACCGTAAGCAAAGCCGTTCTAAGTACGGTACTAAGAGAGAAAAGAAATAATTCAGTTAATATATTAACAATAAAAGCCAATTCATAACACATGAGAAAGGCACAAGCTAAAAAGCTACCATTAGCACCAGACCCAAAATATAAAGACAAGATGGTTACACGTTTTGTAAACTGTCTTATGTGGGGTGGTAATAAAAGCATAGTACTACGTTCGTTCTACGACGCACTGGATAAAGTAGGAGAAATGACAGGTGAAGATGGTTATGAAGTGTGGAGAAAAGCACTGAACAACGTAACTCCTTCTGTAGAGGTACGTAGCCGTCGTATCGGTGGTGCTACATTCCAGATACCTGCAGAGGTTCGTCCTGACCGTAAGATATCTCTAAGCATCAAATGGTTGATACGTTTCAGCCGTGAGCGTAATGGTCGTACTCTTGCTGACAAACTAGCTAATGAAATAGTAGCAGCAAGTAAAGGTGAAGGTGCAGCTTTCAAAAAGAAAGAAGATACTCACCGTATGGCGGATGCAAACAAAGCATTCTCTCACTTTAGAATCTAATTCTAAGCATCAAAATACTAGCAGAGCCACTCCAATCGGGGTGGCTTTGTTGTTTACCTATTTGTTAACGCTATTTGTTGTACCTTAATACTACGACAGAGTATATATAAGTTCGTCAACAAAATAGCAGCTTATGAAATGGGCATATCACATCAGGTACAAAGTAAAAGCAGCAGGACTATTAGCAATAATCATAGCCGTAATACTTATCAATAATATTACCGAAGAGCGTAAGTATAAGCGACTGGAGAACTCTATATCATCAATATACAAAGACAGGCTGCTTCCCGCTACTTACCTTTATAAACTATCCAACCACTTATACCAAAAACAACTTGCACATGAGCATGATGCCGATTATACTACTGCACAATTAAATAGTAAAGATAGGTCTCATGATGCTGCTATAAACATGCTGGTCAGCGACTATGAGGCTACCTTCCTTACACAAGAAGAGCAAAGCTATTGGCAAGAATTTAAGACCAACTTACACACATACAATACCCTATGTACTACAGGAGAAGTATCTAACCAAACATTAAGTTCTCAACTGAACAAAGCTATAACACCACTGAATGAGTTGACCGCGCTACAAGCAGGTGTTGGCAACGACTTGCAAGAAAACTCAAAAGCTATACTTGGCAGCACTATCACAGGTACACAATTGGAGAACTCTATAGTGCTGATACTGGGTATGATCGCTATTGTACTGTTCAGTGTATCCGAAAAGCGTATATACAAGCAACAACAAGGAGAGCTGAACTAACAATACATAAGAAATGGCATTTACTAACGATATAAGAAGCGCCTTGAAGCGATGAATGATACATCTATACAGAATGCAAAACGCTAATACAGTCATACTAAAACCATAGATATACACCCTAAAGACCAATTAATACCCGGCACCTATATTCGCAGTAATATTTGAAGAAGCTACGTTCGAGTATATCTCAGAAAAAGTATTTAGGATATAATCCCCTACTCTTCTACAGGGTCTCTGCTGATGGCATAGCCCAGCATGGTAAGTTTTATGAAGTTCTTATCAGGTCTGCAATAGTCTATTAGTCGGCGGCGTTTCAGCTCTTCCAACACAGGTTTTAGCTGTGGTAGTATTAGGGATAACTCCTGACAAAGCTGATGGATATGTATACGCGGGCGTGGATTCAATGTTCGTTCACTCATCTCTCTTATCTTCCAAAACACATCATTTACTACGATCATTATTAAGTACCCTCCTTTGCATGTAAGGTACAGTTTAATTGTGATAGCATGGGGTTAATTTTCAACAAACCACTACAATATCTTTTGGCATCGTTGTTGTTACGCATATACTTTTACCATACATCCATAACTTATGAAACCGACCCTACTTATCACTATACTGATAGTACTAGCCACACACAGCTATGCGCAAAAGCAGAATGACACTAAAGACTTCCAGACGACCTACTGGGCGCCTAAATGGAGAATAACAGAGCTTATCAATCCCCTGAACCCAAGTATACAATTTGGACTGGAGAAGCGAATAAATAAATATGGTTTTGAGCTACAACTAGGCTATACCATACCCAAAGAAAATATGAGTGTAGACTCTGCTCAAGTAGTATATGAACATACAGAAGGCTTCTCTATACGTGCAGACGGACGTAGATACCTTAAAGACTTTATAGACAAGAACGGTAGCGCATTTGTGGGAGTTCAGCTATTTTATACTTACTATACCACACCGCACAGACGCAGACATTATTACACCCATTTTGTCTACTATAGCTACAATATGCCGGTACATACATATGGCCTAGCACTAACGTTTGGCTATCAGAAGAGACTATTCAAAAACTTGCTGATAGAGTGCCACTTAGGAGCAGGGCTAAAAAGAAAAGTACTTGTGGATCATGAAACAGAAGGTGGTGACCTGATTGGCTATATACCCGAACTTCCTATACTTGTGAATAATGAATACAGCTACACCACTGTTGCTATGCCTGTGAGTGTTGCTATCGGTTATATTTTCTAGTGTTCTTGTGCTAAGCGGTATAATGCTTAATTATTCCCTGTCATTTCCAGTTTACCCCGCCCCTTCGGGGAGGAGCTAACGACGAAGCAATCTCAAGAACGTACTGATTACGTGAGACTGCTTCACTTCTGTTCGCAGTGACGTGTTGTGAGTGACATACAGCTTAATCCATCCCTGTCATTTCGAGTGAAAGGAGAAATCTAATGTAGATAGTGAGGAGATATCTCACCCTAAAGGGATTCGATATAACTAATAACTATGAAAGTTGATAAGTGTTTGGGAGGCGGTGGTTACAAGCAAATAAAGAAAGCATTACGTGAGATTCCGCATCAAGTACGGCATGACATACCACTATACCCAAACCCCATTTTACTTTTTAGTTTTTGACTTTTTACTTCGAAACACAGCTTTAACCCATTATACTTATCTTTATAAGATACCTAATTGCAATTATTTATGAATATGATTACCAGAGCAG
>CAZPDA010000279.1:0-3116 GCA_964585115.1 uncultured Flavipsychrobacter sp. | reverse complement strand
TAGAAGGACTGAGCTAAACATAATAACACATTATAAACACTAAGAGCTGCTATTACTAGTAGCTCTTTTTTTATTTCTTTATTATAAATGGTGTATTTGTATGACGATAAAAATGATTTGAATATATTTATCGTTGTTAATTACTAATGTAAATTTCACCAACAACAATTATGTACAAGAACCTATTACTCCTATGTGCAATACTATTTGCTATACAAGCTAATGCACAAGTAGATACTACTATAGGCAGAACTGCTCCTGCAAACGTTTCTAAAGACTACCAAACACTTACTCAATATTTATGTGGCGGATTGACTAGCGACAAGCAAAAGGCTAACGCTATTTACAACTGGGTAACCTGTAATATTGACTATGATCTGAAAGAAGAGAAAAACCCTAACAAAGATATTCCTGAAGCCGAAGATGTGATCAAGCGCAAGAAATCCATCATGATGGGATACAACAATCTATTTGTAGCCATGTGTAAAGAAGCGGGGCTAAGAGCTGTTATTATACCCGGATATTATAGAAGCCATTTACTTCATAACGATAGTGATGATATACATATAGCTAAGTCTGCTTGGTGTGGAGTGCAGATAAATGACGAGTGGTATATTGTAGACCCTATATCTGGCGCTGGTATAGTGACCTATAAGCCCGGATGGTTGAGGAGCCTCATCAACTCTATTACTAATAAAGAGGATGTTAAGCATGCTAAAAAACAAAAGTTTGTTAGCCAATATAGTCCTGACAACTTTATGATATCACCTCTTAAAATGAGGCTGGGATATTTACCGTCAGACCCACTATGGCAGCTTACCGCTAATAAGATGCCAATGAGCACTTTCATAGAAGGTGATAGTGCAATCGTAGCATTCAATAATGCAAATAGTAGAATATTAAACCGTAATGCCACTCTAAACAACTTGGGAGATTTTACCGAAGAGCAACAAAGGATAGATGCTGGTGATAGAGCTCATGACTTCAACACACATAACTATTTAAGTCTTGCAGATAAAGAACAGTTAACTGCTATTGAATTAATTGACCCTTATACATCAGGTCATTTAGCATTTAATGCTTCTGCCATACCAACCTTTAATAATGCGATTGGTAAACTAAACCTTTCCCTTAAATATATTGATACACAGAAAGCAAAATTACCTGCATACTATGCTCATGTTAAAAGCATGAATAATAGTAAGAGCAGATTAGCCAAAGAGCGTATTAGAAATATTAGACAAGGAGTAAATGCTCAAACCTCAGATTTTAAAAGAAGACTATCACCTGCTAAAAGCAAAGTAAGCTATTTTAAAAAGCAGATAGATAAAAACAATAAACTACTTAAAGATCTGTCTACGGGTAATATTGACAACGTAGAAACTATAAAGCATCAACGTAAACAAAGTGACCCTATGCTTACTGCTATAATAGATAACATAGATGCAAAGCAGCAAAGAATACAAGACTGTAGCAACCAAATAGACAATCTCCTTGCTGTGATAAATGGGCACTACACTATAGTTGATAATACACTTGAAGCATATCAAGACCAACTTAATAGCTGTAATAAGATATTTTATAAAGAGATTGAAACCAGAGCTCACTTCTACGATAGCTATGATGATAATATTGCTCACTTGGTAGGCTTATACGATACCGCTTGGAATAATGACCTAGCAAGCCATAATAGCAAATATTTTAACGCATATGACTCATGCTCAGCTAAGTTCTTAGACGTAGAACGTCTATATAAAGAAGAGCTACGATTGCACAAAAGCATACTAAGAGACTACAAACAATACAAAAGACTAAATGATCAACTACCTAACTTTGACAAGGTATATCTACAAGCCGCACACCAATACAGAAATAGCCTAAAAAGCTTTAACACTACACTTGAAAACTTCAATAACTTCTATGGTATATATGTATCTGCAGCTGATAATATTATAGACCAGTATAAAAAAGTAGATGAACCAATAAAACTATTTGAGAAGATAGAAGACAAGAGAAATGAGATGACGGAAAAAGCTTTTAATGAAGATAAGTCATATTATGAGCGTGTTCTAGAAAGAAGAATACGAATGAATAAAAACTTGATAGCACGTCTAGAGAAGCTATTGGCCGAGAATAAGTAAGTAAAGCAATGTATCTATGATGGTTATTTACAACCACATATATCCATCATAGATATTATAGAAGCTTTATATTTCTTATAGGTATCTTCATAATTACGGGTATACTTTTTAACTGTCATACTACTAAGTAACTTTAAGTTTTTACAAACCTTATCATACTCACCTAAGCTAAAGTATGTTAATGCTCTACGATAAGTTTTTATAAAGCCCTGTGAGCCTTTATCTTTTAGCATATCTTCAATAGCTTCTGTATACTTACCTAGTTGGTATTTACAGTAACCTCTACGCGAATAATTATAAGTTCCGTAATCTAAAAACCCTGTATCTAACCGTTCAGCCCAATCATAATATGCTACAGCTTTTGCATATTCACCTGCTACTTCATAAGTACTAGCTTTTGACAATATCTTTGATACATCATTAGAATCTGCATGAGCTTGCTTTTGATAGCAAAGACTGATCAACTCGTAATAGTAATCCTTCTTAGCATCAGACAAATTATACTTATCCATTATATCATAGTATTCCTTAACTGCGTCCAAATATTTGCCTGCATTGAATAAAGATGTTGAATATCTTTTTGCAGTAGCATAATCACGCGACTTATAATGGCTTAAAAGAAGAGCTGCTCTATCGTAATTGCCAGCATTATAAGCACACATAGCTATCTTATAAGACACTCCAGCAACACCTCGATACTTCTTAATCATCTCATAGTAAAGTGCAGATGCCAAATAAAAGTTACTATCATGATAATACTGTTCAGCTATTTCATATAAACTAACACTATCAAGACCATCGATCTGTGGAAAGTCTGCGATGCCGACTAACACTAATTGTAGCTTATTGGAATATGCTACTCCATATTTAGTTGCTAAAACCATTTGCAACTGATAAGTCCCGCTCCCATATATACCGTGGCTACTAAAAGGATGATGTGTAAATGATACTTCTTTTATTTCATTAGGTAATAAC
>CAZPDA010000278.1:0-3118 GCA_964585115.1 uncultured Flavipsychrobacter sp. | reverse complement strand
ACTATGAATATACAATTCTTAATGTGTTTTGATAAACTTTTGAGTATGAATATTTCCCATATTGTTCAGCTGTAGTATGTACTGTCCGTTTGGTATGGTAGAAATGTCAACTATATAGCCATTCCCATTCCGTTGTAGTGCACTGATATTTTGTTGTGATACCACTTTTCCTTCCATACTTACTATGCTGATAATACCTTTTGTTGCTCTCGTAGTTACCACAATTTGGTCTAGTGCTGGGTTAGGGTAGATGGTTGGTCGTTGTTTTGCAATATTGTGTACAGAAGTCGGATAATCGATAGTAGCAGAGTCTTTCACGCCAAGGCTTAGATTGTAGTATGTGCCCGATGGTGTTTGCTCTAGCTTTACAGCACGTACCATATACCATTTATTACCATCAGTACCGGCATAGTCTGTGAATGTTGTACCGTTATTTACCAATACTGATTTCAGCTCATACTCACCATACTTATCGTCTGATGAATATACGTAGTACCCCACCACATTAGGGTCAGTAGAAGCCGTCCAGCTGAGTACAGCACCCATGTTGGTCCCTGATGTTAGTTGCAGGTTGGTAGGCGGCTTTATATAGTCTGTACGCAGGGTAAGGTCGCCCAGCAATGCCGTATGTACACCCGTAGCGCCAAAGCCTGTAGGTGCATAGAGACCATTGTTGTTTTGCGATAACCATGCAGAATATCCTATATGCTCGCCCAAAGCCATATGGTGGAAGAAGTAGTTAGGTCTGCCAGCCCAACAAGAGGTAAGTGCAGGAACATCTGAGCAGAGCGGAGCACGTAAAAAGTTGTCACGGTTGTCCCAATCGCCAAAGTAGCTACCAAACATCATAGTGAATATGGCATTTACATCATTGTTCACAAAGCTATCGGTATAACCTATGCCAGTAGCTTTTTTGTAAGAGCCTGCACCACAGCCATACGCCCATTGGTAAAAATCGGTATTCAATGTGCTTACAAGGTCTTTATCCTCAATGTTATTATCACCCAGTAATACGCTGAAGTTTCTATAAGCATTAGCTGCAAATGCCTCATCGTAAGACTTGAAGTTGTCATCTATCAACCCTCTTTTGTTTACTGCTAGATCACCCATCTTATAGTCATGAGCTCGGTTCAGGTAGCTCTTCATCAGCTGTATCTCCGTTTTGCCAAACATAGGCATATCGTATACATCTATACGGCTTATCTGTAGTTCCAGCTCGCTAGGTATCACACTTTGATCCCATTTGCCATCGCCGGGTATGTTCTTAGTAGCAGCACGGCTGGCACTGGTATTGTTCACGCTATTATCCGTCCAGATGCCATCCATATCTGCATAGAACACATCCGAAGGCCATGCACCTCTGTGATTATTAGTATGCCCGTCAGGAGCTAACTCTCCACTATAAGGCACTGCCAGGTGACCTACTATGTATACTGCCTTTAGTATGTTGCTGCTTTGGTATATCGTCTTTATATAGTTCTTAATGGTAACATCATCCACAGTTCTGCCAAAGTCTTTTCGTGATACCTTCCAGCCATCTTTACTAATGTCGTCCATTAGGGTAGCCAGCTCTGCTTGGCAAGAGTCGGCATAAGTGCTATCTACCAATAGCAACAGCTCACCACGCTTGTGTATGGGCAAGGCATCCATACCTACGTATATATAGCCATGACCTTTAGGGTCAGTACCACTGGCATGCTTGTACACTCTATACTCATAGGCAGAGTCTAGAGATACCGTATTATCTATATACTGAGTATCGGTAGCAGATAGTGTTGTAAGCGCCGTCCAGCTGGTAGCATCTTTGGTCTTTTTGTATACATAATAACCTGCGGAGTTGCTGTGAGATTGCCAAGATAGTGTAACTTGTACCGGAGACTTACTAATGGTAGCCGTGAGCTGCACGGAGTTGTCTACAGACTTCTGCCCATACGCACTATAAGTGACTGCAGCGCTGAGCAGACAATAGAGTAGTGTTCGCTTCATTACTTAAGTATTTTTATAAATATACTTTAAACAGATTTTATATTTTAGGATATAGCATACAATATTATAGTCATGACCACAGCAGAGATACTAGCAGAACTGAAGAACATGGGTAGCGAAACCACCAAGAACACCTTTATGAAACATGGTGCTAAAGAGCCATTTTACGGGGTGAAGGTGGGTGATATGAAGAAGATACAGAAGAAGGTGAAGAAGAACCATGAGATAGCTACTGAGCTGTATGACTCGGGTATATCAGACGCTATGTACTTGGCAGGGCTGATAGCTGACGAAAGCCAAATGACCAAACAGCAGATAGACGACTGGGCACACAAAGCCACTTGGTATATGATAAGTGAATACACCGTGCCATGGGTAGCCGCAGATAGCCAATGGGGCTGGGAGCTAGGCTTGGAGTGGATAGACTCCCCCGAGCCCAAAGTGGCATCATCAGGGTGGAGTGCACTAAGTAGCTGGGTGATGGTGAAGAAGGATGAAGAACTGGATGTAAAGGCACTGAAAGCACTGCTGAAACGAGTAGAAAAAGAGATACACAACGCGCCCAACAGGGTACGCTATACCATGAATGGCTTTGTAATAGCGCTGGGTAGTGCAGTAGCTGCATTGACCCAAGATGCCATCGCCACTGCCAAGAAGGTAGGCAAAGTATCGGTAGAGATGGGTGGCACAGCCTGCAAAGTACCTGATGCAGTGCAATACATCAAGAAGGTGGATGATAAGGGCTACATCGGCAAAAAACGTAAAACGGCTAAGTGTTAAGGGGGGGGTACTCATGCAAATAACCTCTGCTGTTTCACTGTTGCATTACTATGTGTTGCAAATTGATGGTAGGTTTATTTATCCGTATATTAGTATTGCTATGAAGCTGATAAAACTTTTCACCATTATATCTGTATCGTTGTATTTATTCAGCCTGTATGGTATGGCTAATACACTAGTGAGTATGAAATATGAGACCCAGCCAGAGGGTTTAATAGAACCCTTGCCTGAATATAAGCAAGTAGATATAGAGCAAGATGCATATAAACGTAAAGATGAGTTAGATAATTCTTATCAAAAAATAGCTACAGTGTTCTATATATCATTGGTATTAAGCTGCGCAGGTGGTATA
>CAZPDA010000277.1:0-3122 GCA_964585115.1 uncultured Flavipsychrobacter sp. | reverse complement strand
TTACTATAAAGAGGGTAGTAGGTAGGTATTTAGAACATTCACGCATATTTATATTTCATAATAATGGCGAGAAGGTCGTCTATATGGGGTCTGCCGACCTTATGAATAGAAATCTACATAGAAGAATTGAGGTTGTATTCCCTGTATTGAATGAATTGATAAGAAAAGAAATACTTCATATAACTGATATTCACCTAAGTGATAATAAACAA
This sequence comes from uncultured Flavipsychrobacter sp., assembly GCA_964585115.1. Taxonomy (GTDB): domain Bacteria; phylum Bacteroidota; class Bacteroidia; order Chitinophagales; family Chitinophagaceae; genus UBA5543. The sequence goes on along the minus strand of CAZPDA010000277.1, from coordinate 2,910 downwards.
GCAACGCTATTACAAAGCAATGGCGAAATGCTTCAAGCTGAAATAAAAGAAACCTTAGTAGATTCGCAGCGAGAAATATATAAGTACATAAGTGAAACTACTTAGCACGCTCTTGATGAAAAAGATTACGACAATACTGCTTGGATTCCTTTTATTAGCAAATAGTGTTTATGCTCAAAAAGCTAGTGATAAGGTATATAAGGTGAATGTGAAATGGGAGCTGCCCGTTGCTGCTGGCTTTTTAGGTGCATCTTACTGGGGGTTCAGAACATTAGACCGTAGAGCGGCATTGACAGAGGCTGAAGTAGACCAGCTTAATATCAATAATGTAAATAGCTTTGACCGCCCTGTTATTTTTAACGACCCTGGTGGGTATGAACAAGCACATGCTATATCAGATGTGTTTCTGAATTTTTCTGTAGCTAGCCCTATAATACTTGCATTAGATAAAAATGTTAGAGAAGATTGGTTGGATATAGGTACCATGTTCTTAATAACACATGCTGTAGATAATGTACTATATTTTGGGTCGGTATTAGCAGTGGACAGAGCCAGACCTCTTACCTATAACAAAGATTATCCTATTCATTTAAGGACGGGTGATGCTAAGAATAATTCATTCTTTAGTGGTCATGTCTCTTTTAGTGCCACATCTACGTTCTTTGCAGCAAAAGTATATACAGACCTACATCAAATTAAAGGGTGGAAGCGGTTATTGATATATACAGGTGCAGCTATCCCTCCTTCTATAGTAGGCTATTACAGAATGAAGGCAGGTAAACACTTCCGCACAGATGTGTTAGTAGGGTTAACAATTGGTGCTGCCTCAGGTATACTTATCCCTGAATTTCATAGGCTGAAAAAAGTAGATAGTCGTGTTTCCTTATCTCCTTTTTACATGGATGGCTATAGCGGTGCTACGCTTTCTTTTAGGTTATAATATTATACACTTGGTGCACTATAGTATCCTAAGCCTCTGTTGCTGAACACCTCTTTTACTTCATCAAGTATTGTCGGGTCATCAATTGTAGACGGAATAGAGTACGGTTTGCCATCAGCTATCTGACACATGGTCTTTCGCAATATTTTACCGCTTCTTGTTTTAGGTAGTCGTTTTACAATGGCAGCATTTTTGAAATAAGCTATAGGGCCTACCTGACCACGTACTAATTGTATCAATTCTTCTTCTAAAGAACTTTCTTCTACTTCTGCACCATCTTTTAGTACTACCAATGCTATCGGTCTTTGTCCGCGTAGGTCATCTGCTATACCTATTACAGCGCACTCTGCTACATCAGCATGTTTAGCTACTATCTCTTCCATTTCACCTGTGCTTAGCCTATGGCCGCTAACATTTATCACATCGTCAACTCTACCCATCACAAAGAAGTAGTTATCCTCATCTTTGTAACCACCATCTCCTGTAAGGTAGTACCCAGGATACTTTTCCATGTAGCTTTTCTGATACCGTATCTCATTTTTCCATAGAGATGGGAAGCAGCCCGGCGGTAGCGGTAGTTTTACAACAATATTACCCTCCTCATGTGGTGGTGCATGATTGCCATGCTCATCCATTATGTCTATATCATAGCCACAAACAGGTTTGCCAGCACTACCTATTTTAGGCGTTGCATCATCTATACCTGTCATAATACCCAGCATCGGCCATCCACTCTCGGTTTGCCACCAGTGGTCTATTACTGGTCGTTGTAGCAGGTCGTGTATCCAGGTATAAGTAGCAGGGTCACAGCGTTCACCCGCTAAGAATAGATGCTTAAGACTACTTATGTCATATTTAGCCAACATACTACCGGAGTTGTCTTCTTTTTTGATGGCTCTGATGGCAGTAGGTGCGGTAAACATATGATTTACCTTATGTTGCTCTATAATACGCCAGTAGGTTCCTGCATCAGGTGTGCGTATGGGCTTACCCTCAAATAGTACCGTAGTACACCCGCTAAGTAATGGAGCATATACTATATATGAATGTCCTACAACCCAACCGATATCACTTGCTGCAAAAAATACATCTCCTTGTTTAGCTCCATAGAAGTTCTCAATACTGTATTTCAAAGCTGTAGCATAGCCTCCAGTATCTCTTACTATACCTTTAGGTCTACCTGTAGTTCCTGAGGTGTAGAGTATATATAGCGGATGAGTAGATTCAACCATTTGAGGAGTATACTTACAGCACTTTAATAGCGCTTCAAAGTCCATGTCTCGCTCTCCGCTTAGCGGGTCAAAACCTTTTTCTCGTCGGTAGTAAATTAGGTGTTCGGGTTGATGCTCTGCCTCCTTTACGGCTTGGTCTACCAGTACTTTATACGGTATTTTCTTGCCAAACTCAATGCCATATGACGCTGATATAATGACTTTCGGTTTAGCATCATCTATACGCATTGCTAACTCGTGCGGAGCAAAGCCCCCAAAAACAACGGAGTGAATAGCACCTATGCGAGCACATGCCAGCATTGCAATTATAGCCTGTGGTATCATTGGCATATATATCAACACAGTATCTCCTTTGCCAACACGTAGATTGTGCAAGCCGCCTGCTACTCTTGATACATCTTCTAATAGCTGCTCATATGTTATATGTTGTATCGTATCAGATACCGGAGAGTCATATATAATGGCATTTTGACTACCTAACCCATTAGCTACTTGTGTGTCTAAACATAAGTAACTCATGTTCAGCATACCATCTTTGAACCATTGGTAATGTCCGTTATCGTCTTGAGATAAGATAGTTTTGGGTGCTATTTTCCAGGCTAGCTTATTAGCTTCTTCAGCCCAAAATGCTTCTTTTTCTTCTATGCTTCTTTTGTATATGTCGGGGTAGCTCATAATTGAATTATTTCTTGGTATCAACTACCTTGAAAATAACTCAATCTTTATACAGAATATATA
>CAZPDA010000276.1:0-3125 GCA_964585115.1 uncultured Flavipsychrobacter sp. | reverse complement strand
TTTCTAAAGTATATAAAATATCTATTTCAACACTATTAGCTGTTGTTAAGTTTATTCTAAGGTAGAGATAGTAGTAATTTTCAACATTACATGGGTTTTGTATCAGTCAATCACTATTTTAGCAGCCATAAATCAATAGGAATGAAACTTCTTGAGAACAAAACAGCAATAGTTACGGGTGCCAGCAGAGGCATCGGAGAAGCGATTGCTATTAAATTTGCGGAACAAGGTGCGAACATCGCATTTACATATTTATCATCTGAAGAAAGAGCGAAAGCACTTGAAGATAAACTTGCAGGCTTTGGCGTAAAAGCTAAAGCATACCGTTGTGATGCAGGTGACTATGAAGCTACTGAAGCCTTTGCTGCAGATGTACAAAAAGAGTTTGGCAGTGTTGATATATGTGTAAACAATGCAGGTATATCTAAAGACAACCTACTACTAAGAATGACGCCTGACCAATGGGATCAAGTAATGCAGGCAAATCTTAAGTCAGTATACAACCTTACCAAGCAGGTGATAAGACCAATGATGAAAGCCAGAGGTGGTTCTATCATAAACGTAAGTTCTGTAGTAGGCGTGAATGGTAATGCCGGACAAAGTAGCTATGCTGCATCTAAAGCGGGTATAATTGGGTTCACTAAATCTATCGCTCAAGAACTAGGTAGCCGCAACATTCGTTGTAATGCTATCGCTCCGGGTTTCATTGAGACTGACATGACAGACTATTTAAAAGAAGATGGCGCAGACAAGTGGTTCAGCATGATACCATTGCAACGTTTCGGCAAGCCGGAAGAGATAGCTAATGTTGCTCTATTCTTAGCATCAGACCTAAGTAGTTATGTTTCAGGCCAAACACTAAATGCATGTGGTGGAATGAGCACCTAATTGCATCTATTTTGCCGATTTTAACACCTACTAATTTTGAAACTCCTAATTTTGCTAATTAAAATCTCATAGATGCAGAAAATTCACGCTGCGATAACAGCAGTAGGCGGGTATGTTCCCGACTATGTATTAACAAATACAGAGTTGGAAACAATGGTTGATACAACAGATGAGTGGATACAGACCAGAACAGGAATTACAGAGCGCCATATACAAAAGGAAGAAGGTAAAGGTTCTTCTGACATGGCGGTGGAAGCAGTAAAGCAAATACTAGAGAAAAGAGGTATAGAACCTGAAGAGATCGACCTTTTGGTATGTGCTACTACTACTCCTGACATGCAGTTTCCTGCTACAGCTAATATCATATCAGACAAAGCAGGCCTAAAAAATGCTTTTGGCTTTGACGTAAGTGCCGCGTGTAGTGGCTTCTTATTTTCTTTGTCTACAGCAGCACAATATATAGAAACAGGCAAGTACAAAAAGATAATAGTAGTTGGGGTAGACAAGATGAGTTCTATCATTGACTATGAAGACCGCGCGACGTGTATCATCTTTGGCGATGGCGCAGGTGCAGTTTTATTAGAGCCGGATACGGAAGGATATGGTATCATTGACTCAGTAATGAAAAGTGATGGTGCGGGGCGTGAGTTCTTACACCAAAAAGCAGGTGGCTCTGTAAAACCAGCTTCGGTAGAAACAGTAATGAACAGAGAGCATTATGTATACCAAGAGGGTAAAACCGTGTTCAAGTTTGCTGTAAAGAACATGGCTGATGTTGCCGAGCAGATCATGCAGCGCAATAACCTTAGCTCTGACTCTGTATCATGGCTAGTGCCACACCAAGCCAACAAACGTATCATTGATGCGACCAGAGAGCGTATGGGACTACCTGAAGAGAAAGTGATGGTAAACATCCAACGCTATGGTAATACTACTAACGGTACACTACCACTTTGCTTGTGGGAGTGGGAAGACCAACTTAATAAAGGCGACAATGTAGTATTAGCAGCATTTGGTGGTGGCTTCACTTGGGGAGCTACTTATATCAAATGGGCATACGATGGTAAAAAGTAATAACCCGTCAAATTATATAAATAAACCAGCACTTGCATGACGTTTGTATATATATCACTAATAAGAGTCTTGCTATTATGCTTGCTCTTCTTTACTCAACTCAGGGTGATCTACATTGGCCAACTGACCACAAGCAGCATCAATATCCTTACCCCTACTTCTACGCAGCCTTGCATTTACTCGCTTGCTCTCTAAGTATCTCATAAAGGCCTCAACCTTATCATCATCAGGCTTACTGAAGTCTGCCTTTTCTATAGGGTTATATTCAATGATGTTAACCAAGTCAGCAGGTACTTGCCTGTATATTTTCACCAGATCGTCGGCATCTTTTATACCATCGTTAAAGTCTTTGAACAAGATATACTCAAAAGTTATCTCATTCTTTGTCTTCTTATAAAAATGGTTCATAGCGTCAATAAGCACTTTCAAGTTGTTCTTTTCATTGATAGGCATTATCTCATTACGCTTCTTATCATTAGCCGCATGTAGTGACAAAGCGAGCTTAAAACGCACCTCATCATCACCCAGCTGCTCTATCATCTTTGCAATACCAGCTGTAGAAACCGTCACCCTTCTCGGACTCATGCCCAATGCATCAGGAGAGCTAATGACATCTATCGCTTTTACAACTTGCTTATAGTTCAGCAAAGGCTCACCCATACCCATAAATACGATATTGGTCAACCCTCTACCATAGTGTTCCATAGCTTGCTCATTGGCAAGTGTCACTTCATCCACTATCTCATCAAAGGTCATATTACGCTTGCGCGCCAAAAAGCCTGTTGCACAAAACTTACAAGAAAGTGAGCAACCAACCTGAGAAGACACACAAACCGTCACACGTTTTTCTGTAGGTATTATTACACTCTCTACATAGTGACCATCGTGTAATTGCAACCTATTCTTTATTGTACCATCACTGCTGAACTGACTATGATGCACCTTTACCTTAGGAATAAAGTACTTTTTAGCCAACTCTTCCCTCATTGCCTTAGACAGGTTGGTCATCTCTTCAATAGAACCAACATGCTTCTTCCATAACCACTCGTGCACCTGAGTAGCCCTGAATGCAGGCTGTCCCATATCTTTCACCAACACTTTTATCTCATCTAAAGACAGGTCTCTGATATTCTTCATACCACAAAGGTACGCTAGTATATGGC
>CAZPDA010000275.1:0-3147 GCA_964585115.1 uncultured Flavipsychrobacter sp. | reverse complement strand
CTATAAGGGATAAGAGAGAGCTACTTTATAACTGCACAGCATTGGTGCAGCGATACAAAGATGTGACCACACACTATCGCAAGCAAACATCAACACCATGTTAACCAGATGTTAGCAAACAGATAACAAGCGATTAACAAACAAGCGGCACCTCTTAGTTGTAATACATGTGCTAACTTTATGAGTATGAATAAGAAACTTTTCACCCCCGCACTGCTTGTCTCTTTTTTGCTACTAACGAATGCCAAATGTGTAAACACTGCACTGGATGAGGTAGAAGACCCAAGATTGGAAGAAATAAAACTACCACAGGGCTTCAACATCAGCATATATGCTGATAATGTAGATAATGCCCGCTCTATGGTGATGGGTGATAAAGGAACATTATTCGTAGGGAACCGCAGCGGCGAGAAGGTATACGCATTAGCAGATGAGAATAACGACCAAGTAGCCGATACTCAATACGTAATAGCAGACGGGCTGAACATGCCTAACGGTGTAGCTTTTAAAGACGGAGCACTATACATAGCAGAAGTTGATAAGATATGGCGTATAGATAATATAGAAAACAACCTGACCAACCCACCTGAAAAGGTACTGGTACGTGGAGACTTCCCAACTGATAAGCATCATGGCTGGAAGTATATAGCATTTGGTCCTGATGGTAAACTGTATGTACCTGTTGGTGCTCCATGTAATATATGTGACAAGAGCGATGAGGATAAACGCTATGCATCCATCACAAGGATGAACCCTGGTGGCAGCGACTTTGAAGTGTATGCACATGGCATTAGAAATACAGTTGGCTTTGCTTGGCATCCTACTACCAATGAATTATGGTTTACTGAGAATGGAAGAGATATGATGGGAGATGATGTGCCGAATGATGAGCTGAACAGAGCACCGCAAAAAGACATGCACTTTGGCTACCCTTACTGCCATGCAGGCGATATACCAGACCCAAAGTTTGGAGATGGACACCCATGTAGCGATTATACACCACCCGTTGCTAAACTAAATGCACATACCGCAGCACTTGGCATGAGGTTCTATACAGGTGATATGTTTCCTGAAGAATACAAAGGTCACGTACTCATTGCAGAGCATGGCTCTTGGAACAGGTCTGAACCTACAGGTTATAGAATATCAATGGTAAAACTTGATGGTAATAACGCAGTAAGCTATGAACCTTTTGCTACAGGTTGGCTTAAAGAAGGTAAAGCTTGGGGTCGCCCGGTTGATATATTACAACTAAAGGACGGTTCTATATTAGTATCAGATGACTTTGCTAATGTGATATACCGCATCACTTACGGACAATAGCAGAAACCCTTTATAGCAGCTACTTTTCACGCTTTGTTTTGAAGTTTTTTGCCTGTTTAACAGTTCTTTATGAAAAACAGGAATCGTTTTGGCATTATACCTAGTGTACCACAAAACAAAGAGTTATGAGTAGATATATAAAAATGTTGGGGAGTGCATTGGTAATGACGATGTTCGTATTATTAGGTACACCAACAAAGCAAGCAAACGCACAACCGAATGTCTCGGTTTCATTTCAAACGTTTTATAGCTCACTGGCACCGCATGGTCAATGGGTAGACTATCCCGGTCAGGGATACTGCTGGGTGCCAAGGGTAAACAGAGGCTTCAGACCTTACTATACTAATGGTAACTGGGTGATGACCGACTATGGTAACACTTGGGTATCTAACTACGACTGGGGTTGGGCTCCCTTCCACTATGGTAGATGGATGTATGATGAATACTATGGATGGATGTGGGTACCCGGTACAGAATGGGGACCGGCATGGGTAACATGGCGTAATGGTGGTAACTATTGCGGATGGGCTCCTCTAGCACCCGGCATATCTATAAACGTAGGTCTTAGCCCTAGATATAATGTAAGGAACGACTGGTGGGTATTTATACCAAACAGGTATATACATAACCGTAACTTCCACAGATATTATCGCGGACCGAGATATAACACCACCATCATCAACAATACCACTATCATTAATAACACCTATAGAAACCGTTATGTGTATGGTCCACGCAGGGATGTGATACGTCGTGCAACAGGTAGAAACGTGAATGTATATCAGGTGAATGGTAACAGACGTATGGGTAGGTCTCAACTACGTGGTAGAAACTTGAACATATATCGCCCTGCGGTAAACCGTGGCAATAGAAATGCAAGACCTACGCAAGTAGTAAAAGCAAGAAACACAAGAGGTAGTATAAACCGTGCGCCGAGTAGAGCTACAACCAACCGCACACCAAGAGCTACCACTCCGCGTGCCACACAAAGACCTAACACACGTACACAGAGAGCGACAACACCTCCTCGTACAACACAACGTACCTACCCTAGCCGCCCAAGTAGATCTGCAACAAGACCTAATAATACAAGTAGGTCGCCACAGAGGGCTACACCAAGCAGAACGCAACAAAACAGACAACAGAATAACATAACACGCCAGAGACAACAGAACTGGCAAAAACAACGTAGCACTCCGAGCAGACAAAGAGCAACACCTGCTCAGCGTACACCGCAGCGTTCTTACAACAGGACAAGAACTCAAACAACTCGTCCTAGTAGTAGACCTACGCAGCGTACAAGAGCTACACAAAGCAGACCACAACAACGTAGTTATAACCGTGGTAGCAGTAGTAGCAGTCGCTCAAGAGCAAGACCACAAACAAGGTCTAGCAGAAGTAGTGCACCGAGCAGAAGCTCAAACAACGGGCGTTCAAGACGTAGATAAAAAACAAATAAACAAACATAAGAAAGCGATAAGCTCTGCATCAGCAGGGCTTTTTCATTTACCATACCAGTGCACTGGCACCAAGCACAGCGGCATCGTTGCCGGGCAGCATAGACTGTAGTAACCTCACCTTATTCTTGTAGATATTCAGCAGGTTGTCTTCCATATATTTTTGTATAGGCTCCAGCACGTATTTACCGGCACTGGCTAGTCCGCCAAACAGTATGATAGCTTGAGGTGAAGTAATAGCTACTGCATCAGCAAGCGTTTGCCCCAGTATCATTCCCGTATAGTCAAATATCTCTAAAGCTATTTTATCACCTTCTTCCGCAGCATTATAAATATCCCCTCCTTCAGCAGTAATGAGCAATGTAAT
>CAZPDA010000274.1:0-3223 GCA_964585115.1 uncultured Flavipsychrobacter sp. | reverse complement strand
GATTTATACGGTTTACCTTTGCAGTCCCAAATTTTACGGGTAGAAGATATTTATAAGTATGTCACAGCGTATCAGAATTAAGCTAAAGTCTTACGACCACAACTTGGTAGATAAGTCTGCAGAGAAAATAGTTAAAACTGTACGTAACACAGGAGCGGTTGTAACAGGACCGATTCCGTTACCTACAGAGAAGAAGATCTTTACAGTATTGCGCTCACCGCACGTTAACAAGAAAGCACGTGAGCAGTTCCAACTTTGCACGCACAAGCGTTTGTTGGATATATACACATCTTCTTCTCGTACAGTTGACGCTCTTTCTAAACTTGACTTGCCTAGCGGTGTTGAGGTAGAGATCAAAGCGTAAGGTATTTGGTTCTTTAAAAATTGATAAACAGCTAATCCCGTCCTTGTTAAGGCAGGTACGGGCGCTTAGTAAAACATAACAATAATGAAAGGTATTATTGGTAAAAAAATCGGTATGACCAGCGTATTTGAGCCGAACGGTAGACAGGTTGCCTGTACTATCATCGAGGCTGGTCCTTGCGTGGTTACTCAAAAGAAGACCGTAGATACCGACGGCTACAATGCTCTTCAGATTGCCTTTGGCGAGGCAAAAGAAAAGAATACGCCTAAAGCACTCCAAAATCATTTTGCGAAAGCAAATACTTCTCCTAAGTCTATAGTTAAAGAACTTCGCAACTGCTCTATTGAAAAAGAGGTTGGTGAAGAAGTTACTTGCGAAATATTTCAAGAAGGTGAACTGGTAAATGTTATCGGTACATCTAAAGGTAAAGGTTTCCAAGGTGTTGTAAAGCGCCACGGATTCCATGGTGTTGGTGAATCTACGCACGGTCAGCATGATCGTCAGCGTGCTCCGGGTTCTATCGGTGGTTCATCTTATCCAAGCCGTGTATTCAAAGGTATGCGTATGGCTGGCCGTATGGGTGGCGATCGTGTGAAGGTTAAAGCCCTTCGTGTAGTAAAAGTATTCCCTGAGAAGAACTATATACTAATAACGGGTTCAGTACCGGGGCATAATGGTTCAACAGTATTAATTCAGAATTAAGTTATAAGTCATGCAAGTTGACGTTTTAAATACAAAAGGTGAAAAGACCGGTCGCACAGTAGAGCTTCCGGAAGAGATTTTCAACATCGAGCCAAACGATCATTGCATTTACTTAGCTGTAAAGCAATACTTGGCAGCGCAGCGTCAGGGTACTCATAAGACCAAGACGCGTGCTGAGGTGCAAGGTTCAACTAAGAAGCTTCATCGCCAGAAAGGTACCGGTGGCTCTCGTAAAGGTAACATCCGCAACCCTTTATATAAAGGTGGTGGTAGAGTCAATGGTCCTCTTCCTCATGGATATGGCTTCAAGCTGAACCGCAAGGTGAAGATATTGGCTAGAAACTCTGCTCTTACTTACAAAGCAAAAGACGGTAAGATAGTAGTAGTGGAAGATATGAAGATGGATGCTCCTAAGACCAAGGATTTTGCAGCAATGCTTAATAGCGTGCAGGCAGGTACTCCTAAGACCTTGTTCATTATCCCTGAGCACGATGCGAATGTGATATTGAGTAGCAGAAACCTTCCGAGAACAACAACAGTATTGTTGAATGATATCAATACTTACGACCTTACTAACGCACAACAGTTGATCTTTACAGAAGGTGCTGTGAACAAGGTGAATGAGTATTTGAAGGAGATGGACGCAGTAGAAGCAGAAGCTTAATATTAGAAACCAGATTTTTAGAAACGCGAAATATATAACAAATGAAACTCGCTGATGTTTTGGTTAGGCCGATAATTACCGAGAAGGTTAATGGGCAGATGGAGAACGAAGGCCGCTATACATTCGTTGTAGATAAGAAGGCGAATAAGCTAGAGATAGCTAAAGCGGTAGAAGAGTTCTACGGTGTGAAGGTGATGGATGTGAATACGCTTGTTGTTCCCGGCAAAAGTAAATCTCGCTTTACCAAGTCAGGATTTATCGAAGGTGTTAAATCTTCTTATAAAAAAGCAATTGTAACTCTAGCAGAGGGTGAAACAATTGACCTGTTTGTATAAGATATTATAAAGAAACTGGAAAATGGCATTACGTAAATATAAACCGGTTACACCCGGTACACGTTGGAGAGTAGGTAACGCATATGCTGAGGTTACCACTAACGAGCCTGAAAAGAGCTTGCTAGAGCCTATGAAAAGCACAGCAGGACGCAACTCAAACGGTCGTCGTTCTATGCGCTACATGGGTGGCGGTAACAAAAAAATGTATCGTGTAGTTGATTTCAAGCGCGATAAGAAAGATGTACCAGCTACTGTAAAAACAATAGAGTACGATCCAAACCGTTCTGCATTCATAGCACTAGTTGCATATGCTGATGGTGAGAAGCGTTACATCATTGCTCCTCAAGGTCTTGAGGTTGGTGCTACAATAGTAAGTGGTGAGGTTGTTGCTCCGGAAGTGGGTAACGCTCTACAGCTTAAGAACATGCCGCTTGGTACTGTAGTACATAACATTGAAGTACACCCTGGTCGTGGTGCATCTATTGCACGCTCTGCAGGTACATACGCTCAGCTTAATGCGAAAGAAGAGAAGTATTGCGTATTGAAAATGCCATCTGGTGAGTTGCGTAAAGTGTTAGGTGAATGTATGGCTACTGTAGGTACAGTTTCTAACAGTGACCACGCACTACAATCTTTAGGTAAAGCTGGTCGCAGCCGTTGGAAGGGACGTCGTCCTCGTACTCGTGGTGTTGCGATGAACCCAGTAGATCACCCAATGGGTGGTGGTGAAGGTAGAGCTTCAGGAGGTCATCCTCGTAGCCGTACCGGTAAGTACGCCAAAGGTGAAAAGACTCGTAAACAAAAAGGTTCTGATAAGCTAATTATTCAGCGCCGCAACGGTAAAAAACTGTAATAACAGATTAACGATAAATAAACTTAAAGTTTAGAATGGCTCGTTCAATTAAAAAAGGACCTTATGTTGATGTGAAGCTAGAGCGTAAAGTTTTAGCTGCAAACGAAGGCAACACAAAGAAAGGAGTGATCAAGACATGGAGTCGTCGCTCTACTATCACACCAGACTTTGTAGGACATACATTCGCGGTACACAACGGTAACAAGTTCATACCGGTATATGTAACAGAATATATGGTTGGCCACAAGTTGGGAGAGTTTGCTCCGACACGCAACTTTAAAGGTCACAGTGGTAGTAAATAATAA
>CAZPDA010000273.1:0-3227 GCA_964585115.1 uncultured Flavipsychrobacter sp. | reverse complement strand
ATGATGCGGTCTACTTTACCAAATGGGGTTTCTAAAGCATCAAAGGCCATAGAGCCTACTACCATTAAAGACATATTCTTGATTTTTTTAAGCGTGACAAAGGTAAGGTTAAACGGGAAAAATGAAAATGTATCTCGCTTTACCTTATGGTAAAGGCTTTTGCCTATTTTAGAGCCATGAAAACATATGGCAAGAGTGCTTACGTATTGCTTTTACTTGTAATCATTGTTGACCTTTCAGCTATATTACTGATAACACTTGGCTACTTTAAGAATCTAAGTGCTGTAGTCATCTTGTTACTATTTGCACTAACTATTACATCTATTTCATTTCTTCTACTTAAGGAATCTGTCATAATAAAGATAGGGGACGAATCTATAAGCATCATTAACTTCAATATATTCGAAAAGAACCTCAAGTTTAAAAAAGATGAAATAGATGAGATTCTCATAGATTTTGAATACTCAATGGATGAAAGATTTGCAGTGAATGACGAATGTATTGTCGTTAAAGTAAGAGATAGAAGCTACAAACGACGCACATTTTTTGAGGAGGACATTATGGAGGTAATTTATCATGATCTTAAATACAATAACTACAATGTGAAGTTTCCGGAATATGCGTAATTAAGTACCTTAGCTACCATGAAAGCCATGTTGTTCGCTGCGGGGCTGGGCACCCGTCTCAAACCATTTACGGATAAGCACCCTAAAGCTTTGGCACCTGTCAATGGCAAGCCATTGTTGGAGCATTGCATCCGCTATCTGCAGAAGTATGGTATAAAAGATGTGGTGGTGAATGTGCATCACTTTGCCGACCAGATAGAGCAGGTATTGGCCGACAACAACGGCTGGGGTAGCAACATCACCATTAGCGATGAGCGTGGTGAAGTACTGGAAACAGGCGGCGGCTTACTAAAAGCAGCAGAGTATTTTAAAGATGAAGAATGCTTTGTGGTCATCAATGTAGATGTGCTTACCAACCTAGACCTTGGTAAAATGATAGCTGCTCATAAAGCGAGTAACGACATCGCTACATTGGCGGTAATGCAGCGCGAATCTTCTCGTCATCTACTCTTTAATAATGGCATGAAGCTATGTGGCTGGCAAAACAATAAAACAGGTGAACAGAAAATAGTACATAATGAGCCCGACCTAAAAGGCTTTGCATTCAGTGGTGTACATGTACTCTCTCCTGAAATATTGGATATGCCTTTTGAAGGTAAGTTCTCTATAATAGATGTCTATCTACATTTTGCAAAAATGCACAACATCCTTGGCTACGACCATACAGGAGATGTATTCCTAGATGTAGGCAAGCCCGAAAGTTTAGAAAAAGCAGGAACATTATTTAATCAATAAAAAAAGAGGTAGCAATTGCTACCTCTTTTCACTTTAATATAATATCTAAATTACTTCACGCCCATCTCAGCTAGTCTGTCTTTTACAAAGGTACCAAGCTCAGAGATGTAGTTGGATGAAAGGTCGAATTTGATACCCGCCGTCTCGTACAGCTCCGGCAATGTTTTGGTATATCCTAAGCTCAATGCTTTCATATAGTTATCCAAAGCTTGCTCTTTATTCTCGCGATACTGACGCCACATAGCAATAGCTCCAAGTTGTGCTATACCGTATTCTATATAATAGAATGGCACTTCAAACAAATGCAGCTGCTTCTGCCAGAAGGTTGCGCGATACTCTTCAAAGCCTGTCCAGTCGGTAACACCTGTGCTGAACTCATCCAAGATGCTCAACCATGCTTCGGTTCTTTGTGCTACAGAATGACCAGGGTTAGTATACAACCAATGTTGGAATTTATCTATCGTAGCTATCCAAGGCAACACACTTATTACGCGCTCTAGCTCTTCCAGTTTAGCACGGTCTAGCTCCTCTTCATTTTTGAAGAACACATCCCAATACTCCATAGAGAATAGCTCCATACTCATACTAGCCAACTCTGCTATCTCCATTGGGTATTCTTTGAATGAAGACAACTCTAACGGATGAGACAAGAACGAGTGTACTGCGTGTCCACCCTCGTGCATCATCGTTATAAGGTCGCCCATAGTACCTGCTGCATTCATAAAGATGAATGGGACACCTGTTTCAGCCAATGGACAGTTATAACCACCCGGCGCTTTACCCTTACGGCTTTCCAGATCTAGACGCTTCATCTCTTGCATGGTCTGTAAGCAATAGCTGAAGTATGGACGAAGCTTGTCGAATACCTGAGTTGCTTTTTGCGCCAGTTCTTCACCTGTTTCAAAAGGTTGTAGCGGCTCCACACCTTCAGGTTCTGCATTCCCATCCCAAGGACGCATAGTATCTACCCCAAGACGCTGCTTGCGATGCTCGCTTAGCATTTTGTTCAACGGAAGCACATGCTCACGCACCGCTTCGTGAAAAGCAAAGCAGTCTTCTACAGTATAGTCAAAACGCCCCAGCGATTTGAATTTATAATCGCGGAAGTTATCAAAGCCTGCGTTCTTCGCCACTTCATGACGCTTGGTCAATAGCTTGTCGAACAACTCATTCAGCTCATCTACATCTTGCATACGACGTTCGGCTACTTTTCTAAAGATGCTTTCGCGTAACGCTCTATCAGGACTTTGTAAGAACTTAGCTGCTTGTTGTAGTGTATATTCTTTACCATCGTGCTCAACGGTCATCTTACCACTGATGACACCAAACTGCTGTGCCAACACGCTCAGGTCTGCTTGCAGAGGCACATTTTCTTCTCTATATAGCTCTATTGCATTTTGTACACTACGTAGGTAAGGGAAGAACTCAGCTTTATCCAGCTCCTCAGTATATGGGCAAGCCAATAGCTTCTTATTCAGCTCAAACATATAAGGCTTCAGCTTAGGCTCTATCTCCATTACAAAGTAGGTAAATGCTTCTTCGTAGTCTTTATTGGTCGTATCAAGGGTCATTTTTATCTGACGCCATGCAGCATCTTCTCCTACCACAGCTTCCAGCTCACTAGCATCTTTCAACCATTTATTCAGCGCCTCTCTACTATCAAGTTCTCTATCTTTTAGGTCGTCAAAATAGGGCTTCAATTCCTCCCATGTTGTCGTCTTAAAGTCATTCGGTAAAAAACTTCTGTTGATCTCTGTGTCTATCGGTTCAAATTGTTGACTCATCTCATTTATTTTTTTACTGCCGCAAAATACATTTCTGAGTGCAATTATCCTGTTAAACTCTGATAACAGATAGCTATCATAT
>CAZPDA010000272.1:0-3233 GCA_964585115.1 uncultured Flavipsychrobacter sp. | reverse complement strand
ACTCGAACCAACGACCCTCTGATTAACAGTCAGATGCTCTAACCAGCTGAGCTAAAGAGGAATCTTGATTGGGATGGCAAAGATAATCACTATCTTATAATTGCAAAAGTTTTTTGCTAAAAACTTCCCAGATATTTTAAATTGTTAAGTATCAATGATAGGTCTGCACCCGGTGCGTACTGCTGTGCATAAGTGTTATTGAGTTCTGTTTTAATATTGTCTTCAGGAGTATAACCTGTCAAGATATTATAAGGAGGAAGTACTCCTTGTCTTATCGGAGGTAGTTGAATATCTTGAATGTTGGTGTTTACGTATCCTACCCATGTTTTCTGGCCAGTAAGCACTAGTATGCTATTGCTAATAAGCTTTATAGGATTCTTAACTACGAATAACATTATTGGGTAGAGCACGATAAAGCAGATAGATAGTAATACATCTAAAATCCTTTTATTTCTTAACTGAGCAAACCTTGATAGGTTGTAGGTCTTGTCAATAGTATAAAGATCTCCTGCTGTGTGGCTAGAATTACTGCCTACAAAGCTTTGGCTGCCCGGTATATGTATCTTATAGTCATTGTCGCTACCACATTGCTCCATTTGAGACAGAATCTCACTATAGCGAAGTCCATTCACGCAGAAGATAACTTCATTAATACCTGCTGTATATAAAAGCGACTTCATCTCTGGCAGTGTCGCAAGGGCATTGCCTTTTTGACTTGAAGGTGATATTCTGCCAGATAGTTCAGGAGCGTAATGAACTTGTTGAAGGGTATTAGCAGTGTCTTTGTATGCCTGTTCCTCTGCAATGATGATTGCTTTACTTGGTAACTTATCATATGGTATGAACTTAAAAATACCTAACCTATATAATAGCTCGTGAAGCCCAAGCATAGTAACTGTGCCCACAAAACCACTAAAGATGATAATAGCCCTTGAGTATCTCAAGCCAGGTTGTAGCAAGCCATAGTAGGCGAGTATGAGTACCGTGCCTATAACCATGCCTCTTATTACTCTTAGTGATCTGTAAGACTGATCGTATGCGCCATTGATATACAAGCTGAATATCCATAGGAATATATATACTGGGAAGGTAGCTAATACAGAGTTGAGCGGTATGGGTTGTATGCTCTTTACCTGCTCTACCCAAAACTCCTTCATGAACCAAAGTGTGCCCAAAAGTATTAGTGCATCGAATAAAGGCATACGCAACACCTTCAATGCTTGCTTTACCACGCCAAGTATAGCTCTGAGAATGATGCCTATATTAATGAATAGGATGAACATCCTGGCATTCTGCTTACTGTAGTGCTTCTTTACAAATAGAGATAATGCCTCATTGAAAATACGAACATAGGATAGTGTAGCTTTTCTGGTACTTTCACCTTTGTAGTGGATAATAGTAGTTTCAGGATAGTAGATATTTTGGTAACCTGCCTGTTGTATACGGTAGGCTAGGTCTACATCTTCACAATACATAAAGTAATCCTCATCAAAAGCTCCACCTATCTCCGATAATACTTTAGTTCTTACCATCATACAGCAGCCTGATAATACATCAACTGCTGCTGTTTCACGTTCCCCTATGTGTACTGCGTAATATTTGTTGAAGTATGGAGACTTCTTAAATATTTTATTGATGCCCGTAGTTTTGAATATAGCTACGGAAAGAGAAGGAAATGACTTTTTGCCATCAGGAGCATAGACTCCCTTGCCGTCTATTATCCTTGGCCCGATAGACCCGGCTTCAGGGTGCTCGTCCATATAGCCTGTTAATGCTTTCAGGCAGTCTTCAGGTACAACGGTGTCTGGGTTTAGGAATAATATATATTCTCCCTTAGCTATTGCAACTCCCTGATTGTTGGCTTTAGAGAAACCCTTATTGTCTTTATTTTCTATTAATACTACTTCGGGAAACTGCTCTCTCACCATCTGGCAGCTATCATCTACAGAGTTGTTGTCTACAACTATTACTTCTGCTTGCATGCCATTAGTTGCCCTTAGCACAGAATGGAGACATACCTCCAAAAAGTACTTTACATTGTAGTTGACAATAATGACAGATAACTTCATCCGGTGTGAATGCTGATAATTTTGTCTGCGAATATAAGTTTAGGAACCTTAATAACGAAAAAGCAGCCGATACATTGTGTATCAGCTGCTTGAAAAACTATTTGATATTGGCTATTTTAGGATGTAGTATATCCTAGTCACCCATTTGCTAGAGTCTGGCTCAGTATGAGCACTAACTACATATTGCTCTACTACCATTTTCATCTCTTTGCCATTTTTGCCCATATGCTCACCTATAGCCATATGTGCTGCTTCAGAGCCCGAATACCCACCTGTATATTCAACCAAGTATGCTGCTGATTCAGGAATGATAACCATATCTAAGCCTTGTATATCATCATTGCCTTTTACCGGAAAAGCAGCTGCAAGTTCTGATTGCTGATTTTCAGTATCCCATGTATAATAAATAGCTGCTGATGGCTTAGTAGTATCTACTCTAGCTGCTGCAGCCCCATATATCTTACCATAAGCATTTTGGAAGTAATCGGTCATATCAGCAAACTTTACAGTTTGGCGTAGGCTGGCATAGTTTGTAGCAGGGAACGTTACTTCCTGAATGTTATACGGAGATACTGTTATAGTACCACTTTCAGCATAGTCTTTTAGTAAGGTAAGTCCTTTTTCGAAGCTCTTTTCTAGCATAGGTTTCATGATTACTGACATGCCACGCATAAAGAAGCTAGGTTTGCTGCTAAAGCCCCATGTAGCAATTGTTTTGTCTCCATCTTTTTCTGTCTTTACCCACCCCTTTGCGTCACTTTCAAATGGTTCAATAAAGCGCATATCATACTTCATTACATGCCCTTCCACAGATGCAATGGTCATTTCACCCGAGCCTGATCTTTCACTTACCCAAGATGATTTTTGACCAACTGCCCCAGCAGGACCAGTTATTGTGCTGGTTACCGTGCTATCATCAGCCTTCCAAGGGTTCCAATTATCCCAATGATTATAGTCAGACATTGCAGTCCATACTACCTCTTCCGGTGCATTAATAGTTATCTTCTTTTCTACAACAGATTCGCTACCACTGGCTAAGCATAGTACTAAGTAACCTACGGCCAAAATGACAATAAGAATGGCGAGAAAGCGGAAAAACTTTTTCATAGATAAAAGATTTGTTTTATATGACTAATGTATAAAAAATCTACTAAGATATATAGT
>CAZPDA010000271.1:0-3250 GCA_964585115.1 uncultured Flavipsychrobacter sp. | reverse complement strand
CGAAATATCTTATCAAAAGTGCCTACCTGAATAATAACAGTGTCATTATGATCAATGACAGAATAGAAACGATCTCCATCGTAATCAGTTTCTATATCTACATCAGGGAACAGTCTATTTTTACTTCGCTTGTTGATAGGCATCCAATACACATCTAAATGTCGTCTTGTATTATTAGCACCAACAATATCTATTGTACACCTTTTCTGTACATGAGATATAATAGAGTCTAACCCTACCGTACCATTAATAGACCCTTCATAAGCTACTTTTTTAAAGAAGGACAGGTAAGTATATAGTCGCTTTTCATTAAGCTGTTTGCCTTTCATCAACACCTCATCTAATACTACAGTAACACTATCTAGACTTACACGTTTTACAGTAAATGAGTTCAATGGTTCTTCTACATAATTGATACTAACCTCTTCTATCTCAGCAGGAGTCAGATCTACTATTGTTCTATCTTTCCATGTAGCCAGATCTACGCTATAACGCGGAGTAAGGTACCCTTCAAAAACAGGAAGTTGAACTACATAAGGACGCTCTGCACCTTCCATCAACATATAAGAACCTTTATTATTATTAGCCTGTCCACCTACATGAAATACGGTTTTCTTTCTACCCTCAAGTGTATAAAGTTCTACTTTTATTCCCTTGGTTGCCATAGACTTGATCACTGTATTATGCGCACTTTGTGGTGCAGGAAACATTGGTTGCTGTGTAGCTAGTGTTGTAAGCATATCGTTCATCACACTTTGTATCACACGATGTTCTCCATTGGCAACCCAGCCACCATCTTTACGCTCCAGAGTAATAGACTCGCCACCTTTTTCAGACAAAAAGACCTTTCCTATATTACCGGTATCCTTAATGGTAAAACCTGCCTCATTTACACCAAAAACATTCTTTTCAGCGAATAGGAAATAGTACACACCAAAGCCTAATAAGCCTAACAACCCTACATATAATAATGTCTTACCCATGTTCCTCTTCTTAAATATTATTTATCACTAAGCCTTACGCTCATACTTACGTTTACGGAAGAATAAGAATACAGATGCGAACAAACCGACGTATAACAACGGTACGGCTATGTTAGTGATCACCCATGTATTTTTCTCTTTCTTTACTCTGTTAGGGTCTAACTGTCTCAACTGTGCATTCTTAGACCTTGCAACCAATAGACCGTCATCACTAACCAGATATTCTAAACAATTTAATATAAACTCTTTATTCGCGAATCTTGTTTTTGTGTATTGCCAATACCCTAACTCCAGCGGTCCTCTATTAGACGAAAAATCATTTAGCATGATCTCTCCATCGGCTATTAATATCATTTTACCAGGGCTATCACAAGATGTTTTAAAGTCTCTATGCAATGAATCTCTTAATACACTTAAGAAATTTGGATGAAGTCTATTCTTATACAATGAACGAAATTTACCTTCTAACAATACGGCAGCGGGTTGAAATGGTTTTTTAAACATTTCAGGTTTTTGAGGATACTTTAGAATACTCAAACTTACCCTTAGTGGAGCCGGAGCTACACGACTATATTTTGATGATTGTAATAATATCGTCTTTTTAACCTCCGGGTTTTTGATAGTATCAATACTACTTACAAAGCGTCCCATTACATAGTTCATATTCTTAGTAATAGGATGGTCTTGTTCCATACCAAAAACAGGGTAGTAAACCCATGGTCTTAATGTCATTTGTGCTCTACCATCCTGCCCACTACCAATTCTAAGAGGCAGGTTGGCACAATACAGGTCTTCAATCAAATCATAATTCACACGAGCACCATACTTAAAAAGAAGGTCGTTCAAGTTTAGCCCCATTTCCATGGCTATAAACTGCTCACTCTTACTTAAGCTGTCTATAGGAGTATTAACCTGATCTACAGCCCAAAGTATATTACCACCATTCATCACATACTGATCTATCTTAAACTTGTCTTTATCTTCAAAAGGTACAGTAGGACTATTAATGATGATCGCCTTATAATATGATGGTATGAACAAGCTGTTTGTAAGGTCTAGAGTATCCAGCTTGTAGTGCTTATGTAGTGTAGATAATATATCCAATGTTCTTACACCAAGCTCTTCCCCATTACCCATGATATAGGCAATCTCAGGTTTTTGAGGCTTGCTTAACTTACTAATTGCAGAAGCGAGCTTATATTCAAGCAGTGTTTCTGAGTGGGCTAAATTTTCTAACGGGTTCAACCCCATACTATGCTCTAAAAGCAATACAGGCTCTTCCTTACCTTGATACTGTACCAGTGCATATGGTACAACAAACTTCTCCGTATACCCATCATCATCTGAATTGTATTTAGCATTAATAGGGTATATACCTTTATCTACAAGCTGTTTGTATACTTTAGCCTTTTCATCAAGGTCTTTACCTGCCATAGGGTCGCTAAAACGATATACGATATTAGCACCTGCAGCATTCTTAAAAGATCTTAGCCGTTCAAGAGTAGACTCTCTTAGACGTTGATACCCCGCCGGGAACTTCCCATCAAGATATACATCTATCACAGCAACATCATCCATGTTGCGCAATAGCTTCTTTGTAGGTTTTGTTAATGTAAATAGCTTCTCTTTTGTAAGGTCGAGTCCCCAATGAAAACGGGCTGCCAGCATATTGATACATATCAGTATACCAGCAACAATCAACAAACGTATAATAGCTTGCGTCTTCTGTACCTTTCTCTTTGTAGATGTATTTGCTGCCATAGTTCTAATGTATCAGCTTTCTGCTGCCGTGTCCCAAGTACGACTGTTTAGCGACAGGCGCGTTAGTGATATAAATAGAATGATAACTGATAAAAAGTATATTACGTCGCGACTATCTACGTAGCCACGACTTATGCTTTCATAATGGAATGACATACCAACCATACTCAAATAGTAGTCAATGCCCTCTGCAAATGCAGGTATTCTGCTTAATGACTCAAAGCCACTATATAGAATGAAACATCCTAGCAATCCTACTAAAAATCCTACTATCTGATTGTTAGTGATAGACGAGCAAAAAACACCAATAGCTGTAAAACCTGATGCTAAAAACAATAATCCTATATAAGAACCCGCTATAGCACCAAAGTCCACATTATTCTCTACCAATGAGAGGTTGTCAATGGTGTAAACGTATATCAATGTAGGTATCAAGGCAAAAGCTACAAGTGCTAACGACGCAAAGTACTTACCTAGTATAATATCCATTGCCCTAAGCGGCTTAG
>CAZPDA010000270.1:0-3271 GCA_964585115.1 uncultured Flavipsychrobacter sp. | reverse complement strand
TTTATATATAGGATGCAAACCTGACTGATATTCCACACTCAGGACACATCAAAATTTAGTTACCGTTAGCCTTTTCGGTTTCTGAGATAAACTCCCTATCAACATCAGTAATGTCTACGATCGCGTAGGTCTTGATATTATTGATGTTCATTTCATCAAGCATGTTCACAAGATCTTCGTAGCTAGAGTTCGTATCCGGCTTTATCAATACCGTAGTATTATCATCATCCTTCAACAAACCTTGCTGCTGAAGTTTAGCAACAGCTTGATTCTTTTTTATAAGAACATCTCTGATACCTTTATCAGACTTGAAAGAGGTTACATTTACCTGTGGTGGTTCCTCAGGGTTAGTAGCCATCCCCTCGTAATAGTATACACGATGGTTCTTACTAAGCAAAACGGTCAAAGCTGTACTTTCCTTGATCTTGTTCTGCTCATCTTTCTTCATGTTCTCATCCTTGTAAGGCATATTTATCTCCATTGCCTTTGGCTGAGACAATGTAGTAGTGAACATGAAGAATGTTATCAATAGGAAGCCTAAATCCACCATGGGAGTAAGGTCTACCCTTGTCGATAGTTTTTTCCCTTTCTTGACCCCGGGGCCTTTCTTGCCGCCCTTGTCGGCGACTTCCATTTCTGCCATGGAACTAAGCTTTTAATTGGTTTACAATACTATTTTCTAGTGTGTCGCTCATTACTGTTCTGTAGCGCCACTCATTCTTTCTTGGTATAAAGCTGTGCCCGGAGGTACTGCTTTAAGCCCCGTTACGAGGTTGAATCTAAAGATCTTATACCCCTCAAACGTAGATATTACATCTTTCACGTCAGGATACGGAGCTTTAGCATCTGCTTTTATAGCGTAACGCAAGTTTTTCCCTTTACGCTCGTCGTCCGGCAAGCTTTGGTTTTTACGTGCGTAAGCATAGCTAATGGTCTTGACCCAAAGTGCAAACTCATTTTTATCTGAGTTAACGACCGTATCTGTAGGGATACCGCCAAACTTTTCGTTCAGCTGTTCCTGAGCACTACTTCCATCTGCATTCAGATAGTTCTTCAACTGGTTGAAAGGCATACCTATAGAGGCTCCGATAGCGAACTTATTCATCTCATCTTCAGTAAGATTAAGTCCTTTCTTATCGTTAAGCTCCTCTATCACTTCTTTACGGATGAATTGGTTATCCATAGAGATGTAGATACGTCCCTTCTCATCTACTGTGATCATCATCACATCAGCATCAGGCAAAGGTATCTCTGATACAGAGTTCGGAGTAATAACAGTAACAGGCTCATCAGGCTTGAACTTTGTTGCAAGCATGAAGAAGGTAAGTAGCAAAAATGCCACATCACACATCGCTGTCATGTCTACGTTCGTACTCTTACGAGGCAGTTTTAATTTTGGCATTGTTTATTTCTTCAACTGTTTAAGTAATAAGATTTCTGATCGCCGTTTTTCCACAAAACCACTCATCACTATATTCGATAGAACTTATAACTATTACTTATAGTTAGAAGCAAAGCTTTGAGTAAGTGTGAAACCACTCTCATCTATACTGAACGTGATACCATCAATGATAGTAGTATAGAAGTTGTAAGCAATGATCGCGATAGCTGAAGTACCGATACCTAATGCAGTGTTTACAAGTGCCTCAGAGATACCAGCTGCTAGTGCAGCAGAGTCAGGAGCACCTGCAGTTGCCATTGCGGCGAATGCACGGATCATACCTAGTACCGTACCAAATAGACCAATTAGTGTTGCTACAGATGCGATAGTAGAAAGGAATACAAGATTCTTCTCTAGCATTGGCAGCTCAAGAGCAGTAGACTCTTCGATCTCTTTTTGGATGCTTAATATTTTTTGATCTGTATCAAGCTCTGTGTTGTTGATCATCTCACGATATTTAAGAAGACCTGAACGCATAACGTTACCTACAGAACCTGCTTGCTTATCACACTCAGCAAGAGCAGCGTCAATGTTTTTGTTTGCTAGGTGGTATTGAACTTTACGTACGAATTCTGCACCGTTCATTTTACCTTTTGCTTTGAAGATTGATAGTGCACGCTCAGCAACGAAAGCAAATAGAGTTAAAGCAGTACCCATCAACACTGGTACAACGAATCCTCCTAAATACATGTTACCCAAGAAGTTTGCAGGCTCATGCATTTCTGCATCTTTAAAGTTGCTAGGGCTTCCTAACACGAATAGGTAGATACAAACTGCGATACCTAAACAAGCTACTATCACTAGAAAGTTCCATAGCATGTTGTTAGATTTTTTAGGGCTACCTGCACGAGATCCCTGAGAACTTGCAGATTTACTTGCGGCTTTTTTTACGTCTGCCATAACTCTGGTTTTAATTGTTGTTTTTAGTTTACTAAAATACTTTATATGAATATATGTATGCTTGCAAAGATATATTTACGCTTCAAAAAAACAACTGGGGCTATAAATTTTTCTCTTAAAGTTAATAGACGTTTACAAACGCATGACATCTACGTTAAATTATTGTATTTCAGTGCCATTAACTAATGCAGCTACATATACTAACGATGTATGGCAGATATAATTATAAGTATAGGTTTAAGGTTTATGATTTTTTTAAGATTTACCTTTGCAGCGAAACAATTTATAGATAATGAGCTTTAATCCTTGGCATTCAGTAAGTTATGGGGAAAATGTGCCCGAAACCGTTAACGCGATCATTGAAATACCCAAAAACTCAAGGGCAAAGTATGAACTGGACAAAGAAACAGGTATGCTAAAACTGGATCGTGTATTGTATTCATCAATATACTATCCGGCAAACTACGGCTTTGTACCGCAAACCTATTGCGACGATAAAGACCCATTGGATATTTTGGTACTTTCACAAATAACAATGGAGCCACTATGTCTTGTAGAGGCAAAGGTCATTGGTGTAATGCGTATGTTAGATCAGGGAGAGGCTGATGATAAGCTGATCGCTGTTTGTGCAAACGATATGAGCGTTGCGCACATTAATGATATTAGTGAGTTACCTTCATACTTTATTAAAGAGATGCGCCACTTCTTTGAAGAATATAAGAAGCTGGAGCAAAAAGTGGTAAAGATCGAAGAGTTTCAGGGAGCTAGACTGGCTAAGAAGATATTACAACATAGTATCAACGACTATAAGGCCCTGATGGCAGGTAAAGAGCCTGACTTCATCAAGGTGTAATAATAAAACATACTTGCTTATGAGTACAGGATATATAGTAGGCATACTGATCATTGGACTCCTAGCTGGGTTTATAT
>CAZPDA010000269.1:0-3288 GCA_964585115.1 uncultured Flavipsychrobacter sp. | reverse complement strand
AGGTTATGGTGTTATTGTTTAATGTGATAGTGAGCAAATTAAAAAAGGACCACCGTTAGGGTAGTCCTTATAAATTTCAACTATTGTTTCTACTATGGGAAGATACCAAGCTCTTCGTAAGCAACACCTACTTTGTTGATAGCTACAACAAAAGCTGCTGTACGTAAGTCAAGGTCAAGCTCTATTGATGCGTCTCTTATCTCGTGATAAGAGCCTATCATTGTATCCTCAAGACCAGAGTAGATAAGGTCTACCTCATCAGGTCCATGAAGTATCTGTTGACGTTCAATGTCAGATACGCGCTTGCCTGTAAGCTCTTCTACTGTTTTAAGGATAGTAGTGTTCTGATTTTCACTGAAACGCTTATCCAAACGTCCAAAACGTACATGGCTAAGGTTCTTCAACCACTCAAAGTATGATACCGTAACACCACCTGCATTCAGGTACATGTCAGGGCATATCATTACACCTTTTTTCAGTAGTATCTCATCAGCATCAGGTGTTAAAGGACCATTTGCTGCTTCTCCTATTATCTTAGCTTTGATACGGTCAGCGTTAGATGCGTTGATAACATTCTCTAATGCAGCAGGTATAAGGATATCACAATCCAACTCTAATGTTTCGCTGCTATTAGATATGTTTGTAGCACCTGCAAAGTCAAGTATAGAACCTGTTGCTTTTCTGTGTGCAACTACTTTCTCAAGATCCAAACCTTGTTCGTTATATATACCACCTTCGTACTCTGCGATACCAACGATTATAGCACCTGCCTCAGAGAAGAATTTAGCTGCATGGTAACCCACATTACCCAAACCTTGAATAATGACACGCTTACCCATGATGCCCGGCTCAAGTCCTATCTTAGCCATATCTTCTTCTACATTTACCATCTCACGTATACCGTAGAATACACCTAGACCTGTAGCTTCAGTACGACCTCTTACACCACCTTGTGCAATTGGCTTACCAGTAACGCAACCTAGCGCATTCACTTCGCCAGGCATTAGAGATGCATAGGTATCAGCTATCCAGCTCATTTCTCTTGCACCTGAACCGTAATCAGGAGCAGGAACATCGATACCAGGGCCAATGAAGTTCTTCTTCACAAGCTCTGATGCATATCTACGAGTAACTTTCTCCATCTCAAATGGAGTGTATTTGCGAGGGTCTATTTTTATACCACCTTTTGCACCACCGAAAGGAACGTTTACGATAGCACACTTATACGTCATCAACGCTGCTAGTGCCATTACTTCGTCCTGGTCTACATCCAAACTGAAGCGGATACCACCTTTACATGGTAGTTTGTGATGAGAGTGTTGTACACGGTAAGCTTCAATTACTTCTATAGTATCTCCAACTCTTACAGGGAATTTCATCCTGTAAACAGAGTTACAAGCCTTTATCTGCTCTAAGATACCTTCCTCAAAACGGGTGTATTTAGAAGCTTTATCAAAGTTGCGTTCTACACCACGGAAGAAGCTGTAATTTGCACTGGCAGTTGCTGTTTCTACCATACTAGATCTGGATTAATAAAATGTTGTTACTGATTGTTTTCTAACTTTTTGATTTTCCTGTCTAAGCGGACAAGTAACGCAATTATCCCAACAAAGATAGTGGCTAATACTAAAACCACAACGTATATTTTACCATCTTTTCTTAATGCATCTGCCATCTCGGGATTATCGGTCTGCGCATAGGTGGCAAACGATATTAGAGAGGTTATTAAGAATATTGGGAAAGCCCTTTTAAGCATTGTTCATATTTTTTTCAATGTCCATCAGAAAAGCATTCTCTTTTCTGAAAATTACAAGTTTATATCTTGCTCTGAGTGTTGTTATCCATACTCCCATCATTATCCACCCGATAATAGCAGGGTAGAAGACCTTTCTCATGTCATTATCAAGGTCGTATGCATTGAAGCCCGGGTTACCACCGTTGCCTGGGTGTAGAGAGTCTGTCAGTCTTGGTAGGATGAATAAAAGAGGTATCATCAATGCAAAAGCAAAGATGTTATATACCGCACTTATCTTAGCTCTTTTCTCTTCATCTTTTATACCCCCTCTTAGTATCACATAAGCGAAGTATATAAGCATACATATAGCTGTTCCCAGTTGCTTAGGGTCGTTGCTCCATGGCTCGCCCCATGTGAACTCTGCCCATTCCATACCGGTAACTAAGCCTAGGATGCTGAAGAATATACCGACCAATGTATACTCAGAAGCGAAGATGTCACTTCTTAAGTCTCCTTTTGCTAAGTACATTATAGAGTGAAAAACAGCTACACCAAATAGAGATATCATGGTAAACCACATTGGTACATGATAGTATAGGTTGCGTATTGTTTCGTTAAGGATAAACTTTCTTGGAACAGGCATTAGTAACCCACCAATAAGGGCATATGCCAAAAGAATTATACAGACTATTTTCCACCAAGATTTACGCATGTGTAGACTATCAGATTTTTGCAAATGTAGTAGTTTCTCTTATTCCTGCCACAAAAAAGGAAACAGTATGACGCCCAAGATAATTATTAATACACTTAGTCCCATAAGTATGAGTGCCATCTCTATCCATCCTGTTTGATAAACAGCCGTTACAGCTTTAAGAGCAAGCTTGCTAAGTATCATCAGGATAGGGATCACTAATGGGAAACCTAAAATGGCCATTAGTGCTGCGTTTTGCTGTGCTCTGGCAGCTATAGCAGATAAGAAGGTGAATACAACAGACAGGCTAATACTACCTATTGCCGAAACTATAACGAATGTTGCAACTTGCGATATAGGGTTGCCAAGCATTACGCTAAATAGAAATAGGCTAAGGAGGGTCATCGCTAATAATAATACGACACTGTATATTAACTTAGCAATAAAGAATACACTTGGTTTGCAGATAGTATAGTAGTATCTGAATCTATTAGGAGGCTCTTGTAAGAAACTTTTTGCAACAGAGTTTACAGCAACAAATAGTTGTGTTATCCAAAAGAGAGCATTCCATGTTTTAGCCTCAGGCTTTCCATTCATCATATATACTGCAAATACAGTAGACCCTACATATACGAGTACTCCGTATAATGTGTGCTTTTGTCGCCACTCAATTAGTAATTCTTTTCTGATGAGTGATAATACTTGTTGCCCTGACATGATCCGCCAAAAGTAGGATTATAAAGGGATATAAGCCATCATATTAATTGGAAATATAAATAGCGGAAATAAAAATTTTTGGAGATGTTTGGTATTTTACTTTCCTGCAGTATCGTTGCAATCCCAAAGCGGTAAACGCATGCGG
>CAZPDA010000268.1:0-3307 GCA_964585115.1 uncultured Flavipsychrobacter sp. | reverse complement strand
CTATATAAGACTGTGGTATCAGCTGGTTATTAATTGTCTGAATACCGATAGGTGATGCTAAATATCCATTGTCATCAGGTCTTTGTGTATACCTATCAACGTTCAATACGTCTCTTCTATTAGTCAAGTTGTTGATCAACACATATGCGTTAACATATAGTTCTTTTCCTTTTTTACCCATATCAAACTTGAAGTCTTTATCAATTTTCAAGTCAACATTATAGTGCCATGGAAGTCTTGAACCATTCAACTCACCTTGTACTGTATTAGCAGTTGCATTTCTATATCTGGTATAAGGCTCCCCACTTCTTGCTCTGAATATAAAGTTAGCACCCGCTCTTTCAAAAATTGGCTTATCTGCAATCTGCGGACCTTCACCAGCGCCATATCTATAATCAACTGTAGATACAATCTGATGGCGAGAATCATAGCTAAGAGGTGTAGAGTATCTTAAGTTGGGAAGGTTAGCAGAAATGAAACCTTGTAACAAACCATTACCTACAAAGTTTGCTCCACCACTACCGTTTCCATCAGTTCTGCTAGAACCGGTACCTTCTGCAAATTGTAAAGTATAGGCGATATCCATTCTCAAATTACTAGTCCTACTTCTACGAAGGTCATATCTTACACGTAGACCTTTGGTAGTTGAGAAATCACGGTTACCATAAGTATAGTATGTAGCTGGATATGCATATAAATATGGTCTGATTGTGATCATATCTTTCCTTTCCTTATAGAAACCGGATAGCGTAATAGCTGAACTTGCTGATATCTGTTGTTGGAAACCAACTTCATAATCAAATAGTTTTTCAGGTTTTAATCCAGGATTATTTATGATCTGCTGCAACTTAGTAGTCAAGAAATAGTAGTCTGCTGCTGTAGCGTATACCTCAGATTTTGGTCTCTGAACGATTACATCATAGTGAGCATAGAATAATGCTACATCAGATATCGGGAATGAGAATGATATACGTGGCATTACATTCACTTGTGGCTTATAGTCAGTGAACGAACTATTTGGGTTATAGTTACTATCACTAATCCTAATATCATTATCTACAAGATATGGTTGAGGATCACGACCGCCACTGTATTGTTTTAAAGATGTTGGATCTTCAATTAATCTACCGTATGGATCATACCAATTGTCACCATCACGATAACCGATAATACTTGGTGAAGAAGATTCGTTATTATTTACATATACTACATAATCATCACCGATGTTTGAAGGATCAACACCACCATTTAATATATTTCTTACTTTACGATCACCGGTAGTACCATCTGTAATATTCTTTGCATCTCCTAGTGTATTAACCGCGTATAGAGAGTACGGATCTTTTAACATTTTAGTATTTGCATCAAAACGATCTACACGAACACCTACGTTGAATAGGATATCCTTATACTGGAAGTTATCCAATACATAACCTGCAATATAGTTTGGTCTAAACGCACCAATCTCTCTAGTAAAGTTTCCATTTGCATCTTTCTTCGTAAAGAAATCATTAAAGTTCACTTGACCTTTCTGACGCTCTCCTGTATATGTATAACCTTGATAAAGGACAAACGATTGTCCGCTATTTAATAGCTCATCTGCAGAGAACATATCAAGAGAGAATGTAGATGGATCATATTCATCAACATCAACATAGTCTGTAGCATTAAGACCTAGCTTATTACGCAAATTCTGTGCAAATGTTGAGTAGTTGTCACCAACACTCTTATTATAAATAATAGTATCATAAGGAGAAACTGATATGTTTTGAGCAGCAATCTCAGCTTCTGTATATCGCTGACCGTTAATGATAACAATAGGCTGGCTTGTATCCAAACCTATATGCTGATTAGTTAACTGACGCATATACTGCCAAATGCCTCCATTATTATTAGCCCCAAGTGTACCATACTGACGCTCTACACGTTGTTGATAATAAAGACCAAACCCGATAGCGTGTTTGGTTTTACCAGGCTGCAAATCAAATGATGCATCTAATGCTACAGCAACCTGATCATAATCAGAATAGCTATAACCACTTAATGAATGACCAACGTTAGTCCATAGACCATAAGTTGTGTTTGGTAGCTGTCCGTTAGTTAAACCACCTTGTGCTCTAATATTAGTAACGTTAGTCGGAACATTATTACCCAACTCATTATAGTATTGAGAGGTGTAATTTGCTAATATTGGGTTCAACTCAGAACGCTGAAATGTAGTTCTTGTTGACAAACGATCTGTCAATAATACTATACCTGGTGTTGGAACACCATTTATATCAACTACACCAGGAGCATAGAATGATTGGTAATCTGTATTAAATTTACCTACGTAACCGTATTTAAATAGATCTTGTTGATGATCCGGATGCTCTCTATTAAAGTGATCTTTCTGATAATCTACCTGCAACGTATAATAAGCGTTAGATATTAATGGTGCTTTCTTCTCTTCACCTGTTTCTGAATCTATATTATCACCTGGCATGCTTGGCTTACTAAACCTTTGCGTCAACCTAATATAACCTCGTGCTGTGTAGTTATTATCAATAGGCATAGCCTCCGGCGAAAACAGAGACCATGATCTAGAGTATGCTTTATTTCTAAAATAGCTAAAGTTACCACCTGCAGTCATAGTCAAATTATCTGCAAGGTTGAAGTCTAAACGCGCTTGGAAACGTCCCTCAAACTGATCAGCATTCTGACGCGCTTTAGTCATATATAGATCATCTTTCGTAACAGTTTCAGAAGCGTTACGAAATGCAGGCACACCTGTTTGAGTTGGTACAGAATACAGAGGATTTTGTTTTAAATTATCTAGCACTTCATCCTTTACTGCATAGTTACCAGCGTAAGAAGGCCTTCTATCTTTATCATATATAACATCAGCACCTATTAAGAAACCAATTTTCGGTTCTTTAGTAACGCTGTCAATTCTCTTACTATATATAGGGCCAGACAATGTAAAGTTCCAAAGATTGTGACCAAAGCCCTCTACAGAACGTTCAGCAAGAACACCTGCTCTGTAATCTTGAGAAGCTCCTTTAGTAGTAATATTTACAACACCACCAATAGCATCACCATATTTTGCAGACAAGCCTGACGAGTTCACAGTTATCTGGTCTACTGTATTTTGCGCAAGGTTTACTGCATTCGGGTTACGCACTTGCATACCATCAATGATATATAAAGTACCATCACCACGAGCACCTTGGATACTAAGTGTTCCACCATCTACAGCTTGATATACACCCGGCGCTGTAGACGCTACAGATGTAACGTTACGTGTAGGCATGTTCTCAATTTCCTC
>CAZPDA010000267.1:0-3322 GCA_964585115.1 uncultured Flavipsychrobacter sp. | reverse complement strand
GTTCTGATAAGTATAAGGAAATACAAAAGCAACGCCAGAAAAAACTGCTGGAGGTTGTGCAGATAGAAAATGCTTCTAAGTATGAGTTGGAACAACTGCGTATAAAGCAAGAAGAGGAACGAAAAAAAAAGGAAGAAGAAGCACGCAAAAAGAAGCTGGAAGAAGATGAGCTAGCAAAACAGAAAAGGAAAAATGCGATTCTTGAGTTTCAAAACCTTGCCGCTGCTGCAGTGCAAGCATATAGCACTATAGCTAAGGCACAAGAAGAAGCATTAGACAAAGAGATAGCCATAAGAGAAAAGCGAGTAGAAGAAGCTAAGAAACTGGCGGAGCGTGGCAACTCTGAAGCTCTGCGTATAGAGCAAGAACGCTTGGAAGATGCACAAAAAAAGAAAGAAGAGATAGGCCGTAGAGAACAAGCGGTTAACTCAGCACTGGCATTGTCCAACTCACTGGTTGCTGTCACATCAGCCATTGCTACAGCTACTAAATCAGGAGACCCATATACCGTTGCCGCACGTGTGGCAGCCGCAATAGCAGCAGTGCTTGGTGCATTGGTAGCAGGGCAGAGCTTTGTGAAGAGCTTTGACACCAGTACAGGAGCATTTGCAGATGGTGTAGTAGACTACAAAGGCAAAGGTGGTCCGCGAGACGACCAGAACTTGGTGCGCATCAGTAATGGAGAAAGTGTGATAACAGCAGAAGGTACCCAGAGGAACAGAGCATTGCTGGAAGCCATCAACAGAGGGGAAAACTTTTCGCTAATGGGTAACGGTCTACCGTTCGTAATGCCACAGTTCATATCGCCAACAGGCAGTACACGCTATGCCTCTGCTTCTAATATGAGAAACGTAGAAAGAAAACTGGATGGTGTGGTTGCCGCAATAGAAGACAACCGCTTGAAGCAAAATATATTCTTCAATGAGCATGGAGTAGGGTTAATGACTGAAAGAGCTATTAAAAAGAACAACAGAAGATTTAAGTAATGGAACTAAGAATATACTTCAGGCATCTGCAACGCTATGACAGCAATGGTAACCAGCAGATATACACTACGAGAAATAATTCGGTAAGTCCGCTGGATATAATACTGACAAATGGGCGTGTACCTGTGTATGAGTGGCAAGATATGACCGACCATGTATCCGGGTTAGACAAGTTGCGCTTTACATGGACATCGGACAGGGATGATGATGGTACCCCGGCATTGAACGGAGCATACCAGCAGAAAAAAGGAGCATCGGGTAGCATAGAAGTAGAGGGAGCAGCCTACGAATTCTTAAAAGAATGGTGCGAAGACCATGTAGCTGCAAGGCTAAATGAAGTAGAGGTGCGTGTGGAGGATACAAGCTGCGGACTATATTCCGGCTGGACGATAGGTAGCAGAGATATTGATAGCTGTGAAGATAGCAACTGTACTTACAGTGTAGTGCTAAGGCAAAGAGAAGACCCTTACCATTGTGTGCAGAATACGATCATAAGTGATAACTGGCAAGGTTGGTTTCAGAAAAAACCTACCGAAGGTAAGCTGCACCCTAGGTTTAACTACTGCAACGAAATAAGGCCCAATGGTTTGTTGATAGTGATATGGTATCTCTTAGGTTTTATATCTGCTATCGTCATTACGGTAATGCTATCCATCATTATATCTACAGGAAATATCGGCGGTATACTTACCTGGATATTTAAGAAGCTAAGAATAAAGTTGCCTAAGATATTGGAAGGCTTAATGATACCCGGCAGTGATGACCTGACAGCTATTAAGAAACAACTACGGACGATGTATATAGAGGCGGCAGGCTGTGGTAGGGTGCACCCCGCACCTTTAATAAGGGATTATATAGAGAATGTGTGTAAGAAGTGTGGTGTGAAAGTGGATGAATACACAGCACCAATATTCTTCTCACAAACATTGCGCAGCCCTAAAGGAGATTTTATAGAAGCATCAAGCGGAGTGAAAAACGGTAATAACCCACACTATAATGCTTGTTATCTCAACGCGCCACTTCATAAAGGAGTAAGACTCTATAGCGGTGTTGGCAACCTTCTTGACCCCGGTATTAATGAAGATGCATCTACATTCTACATTACAGGAAACAGACCTCTGTTGGCATTGAGTGACTTCTTAGACCAATTGAAAACACTCTACAACGCAGACTGGCGCATACGTTATGTGAAGGGTGAACCTTATTTATACTTCTGGAGAAAGGATTGGTTCTATAATACAGAACCCGTGTATGACTTCTCCATAGGTGCAGATGATAGAGACAAAATGTTGGAAGGTGTGTGCTTCTCGTGGAATGAGATAACCTACCCCGCATATACTCAAGGGCTTTATACTGCCGATGCGGTAGACCTGTCGGGCAATGAAGCAAAATCGCAAATGGGTGGCTATGCCAGCTTTGGGGATGAGAGCAACAAGCTAATGGAAGGGGAGCTGAGAAAGCAGACCGAATACTTCGGAGCTACAAGGTTTAGGTTGGATGGCTCGGGTACTGACTACTTATACGATTCTATGCAGCAGTTGGTGAACTCTCAAATATTGCAGCCTAATACCGAGCCGCAAATGAAATATGTCAACAACTGGATAAGAGGACATGTGAACTATGGCTTGCTACTAAAAGACGATACCTGCAGTTTGCCCAAAGTATTGATATGGGATGGCGGTAGTAGGCATCATGCCAAATGTGTAAAGGATAAAGTGCCGATGAGTACAAGGCTACATAGCGGTCCTGTACCCGAGGTGAATGAACGATATAATACAGACCATATACAATGGAAAGACAGACACCCTCCGCAGACACATGCAAGAGGTAATGCCTTTTCATTTAGCAGACCTAGTGATGGCGTATATGAAGTGCTTTCTTATACGGGTCGTTTCACATCAGCAGAGGCAAGGCTGGTAAACTATCCCATGTACTTTGAGCCTTATTACAAAGACACACTGTGGGATTGGTTTCACTGGATAGATGACCCTAGGGTATCTCCTCAAGCAGGTAAGAATTGGAGTGCAAAAATAGAGCTGTGTTGCGATGACCTGAACAAGCTACGGCTGGTGAAGAGCCAAAACTATTTGGATGATACGAACATACCATTAGCTAAAAGAGAAATAGATGACCCTGCTGTTGGCGAAACGGTAAAGCTACCGCTGAAACACTTCCCCAATGGTATCATATCAGAGATAGAAGTAGTGTATGATACTACGGATAAGTACGGCAAACACATTCAGCTAAAAGGAACAGTATAAAAACTATAACATCATAAAACAACCATAACCCTATGACCTGGTTCGACAGTATATACGACCTGCAATATTATAACC
>CAZPDA010000266.1:0-3327 GCA_964585115.1 uncultured Flavipsychrobacter sp. | reverse complement strand
ATCTAATATATATTTAGAATCGATAACACAATAACGCTGTGCGTTAGCTGTAGTAGCTAATAAGATACATACTACTATACTTGCTAAGATCTTTTTCATATTCATCTGAGTTTATGTATTTCTTGTTAAGCAATTTAACTATTAATCCGGCTCAAAACCTAGCATAAAGGTAAATGCTGCAATATCACTAAGCTTGGTAGCTCCGGTAGCTTCATTATATCTATCAAATCCTACGCCATAATCAAGACCAAGCAAACCAAACATCGGTAAGAATACCCTTACACCTAATCCTGCCGAACGATTAAGTCTTGCAGGGTTGTATGATTTAAAGTCTGCCCATGCATTTGCCGCTTCCACAAACGCCAACCCGTATATCGTAGACGATGGATTAAGCGAGAATGGATAACGGACCTCCGCAGTATACTTATTGAAGATCGTTGCTTCAAAAGAGTATGGCGACTTATAACCACGGTGCGCAATTATGTCTCTACCAATAAAGAAGTTTCTACCACTCAAACCATCACCACCAACTTGGAAACGCTCAAATGGAGAGAACCCAATATCCTTATTGTAGTAACCTAAGAAACCGTATTTAGTAGCGAACTTGAAGACCAAGTTGCCCGCAATACGCTGATACCATTCTGCCGTAAATCTATATTTATGATACTCTATCCACTTATACTTCTCATTAGGAGACTTAGTAGAATAGTCATCTCCGCTAAACGCGCTGAATGGCGGTGTGAACTGGAATGTAAAGTTGATATTAGAACCACTACGAGGATATAGAGGCTGGTCTATAGAGTAACGAGCTAAGACCAACTTGAAGTAAAGGTTATTACTACTTCCGTTATCAAAACCACTACCGGATATCAGTTCATACTGCTTCAGCTTAAAGTTCTGATAGTTGATGCCGTAAGTAAACACAAAGTTGTCATCAGGCCACTTAACACGCTTACTCATAGAGATACCTCCACCTACTACACGTAAGAATGAAGTGTTAGCATCCTGACCTATAGAAGCCCCTGAGAACTTACTATACATAAAGTTCGTAGTAAGTGCATTAGGCTTCTTACCTCCTAGCCATGGCTCAGTGAACGAGAAGTTCAATGAATTATAGAACTGACCATTCGACTGAAAATTTACAGAGAAACGTTGTCCATCACCTACAGGTAGCGGATTCCAGAATTTAGGTTTGAATATATTACGAATAGAGAAGTTATTGAACGTAATACCTATATTACCAT
Source organism: uncultured Flavipsychrobacter sp. (assembly GCA_964585115.1). GTDB lineage: Bacteria > Bacteroidota > Bacteroidia > Chitinophagales > Chitinophagaceae > UBA5543. The sequence continues at coordinate 2,083 of CAZPDA010000266.1, read as the reverse complement.
AGAAGTTAACACCTCCACCAAAACCGGCAGATAACTGCAACTGATCACTAGACTTTTCTACAAGCGAATACTCTATGTCCACTGTACCATCATCAGGGTTTGGCTTAGGTACGATACCGATATTCTCTTGATCGAAGAAGCCTAGGTTTGCTATCTCTCTATTTGAACGAATAATGTCTGAACGACTAAATTTGTTACCAGGCACAGTTCTCAGCTCACGACGGATAACGTGTTCATTAGTACGATTATTTCCCGCAATAGTCACCTCTCTTATTGTAGCCTGAGGACCTTCTGTAATGCGCATTTCATAATTAATGGTATCACCAACTATCGACACCTCTACAGGAGTTATATTGAAGAACAAATAACCGTCATCCATGTACAAACTACTAATATCTTGCCCTCCATTAGGGTCTAGCATTTTACCTGTGCGAGTATCTAACACTTCCAGATTATATACATCTCCTTTTTTTATACCTAGTATCTTATTAAGAAACTCATCAGAATACTTAGTATTACCCTTCCAGCTAATATCACCAAAGTAATACTTATGTCCTTCTCTAACCTGTATATCTATATTATAGTTACCGTTACTTACAGTATATATTGTATCTGATATTATGGCAGCATCTCTATAACCAAGAGTGTTATAATAAGCAATCAATGCGTCCTTATCAGCCTGGAATTTTTTAGAGTCAAACTTAGAAGATGTGAATAATTTAAAACGGAAATAAGGGTCTAACGTACTAAGTGTTTTTGTTGGGTGTAGCCAATCACCATCTTTAATGTATTGTCCAAATGACTTTGTATTATTCTCTTCGTAAACACTAACATCATCTGCGCGATACAATGACACTCGTGCCATTTCTTTAGTACTTTTTAGCGTACCTTTCAGTTTGCTATCAGAAGCATTAACATTACCAGCAATGTTTACTTGATTAATCTTTGTTTTTAGACCTTTTTCAATATCAAAAGTTAATGTAATACTATTTGTCGTTAATGTATCTCTACGTTCCAGCGCATTTACCTTTACGTTAGCAAAGCCTTTCTCAGAGTAATACCTTTTAATACGTACTATAGTTTCTTTTTTGGTAGCGTCAGTTACTACTTTACCTTTTACTAAACCAACTTTATCACTCAGCTCTTGTGCCTCACCTTTCTTTATACCTTTAAAGTTGTAACGGCTTAGTCTTGGACGCTCTTCTACATATATATTAATGAAGACCTTGTCTCCTATAAACTTGGTAGCTTCTATACTTACATCAGAAAACAGCTCTTGTTTCCACAGGTTACGAATAGCCTTAGCTATCTTTTCGTCATATTTAAGTGATATCTCATCACCAATAGACAATCCGGTCACTGATATTAGGAGATCTTGATCTAGAAATTTAGTACCTGTAACAGTAATACCTCCTATTTTATACTTATCAAAAGATTGAGCTGAAGAGTTACCATCGCCCTGCTGCTGCATCATATCTTGTAAGCCCTGCCCTTTTTGAGCATAAGCAACGTTTGCAGCTATTGTGAATATTATAATGGGTAAAAGTTGACGAATCCTATTTCTATACATGCTGGGGAGTATTCTTCGTTTGAATTTGTTCACTGGTTTTTCCAAATCTTCTTTCTCGATTTTGGTAATCTAATAACGCCTCTAATAAGTGGGGTTTTCTGAATGCAGGCCAATGCACATTAGTAAAGTACAACTCTGCATAAGCCAATTGATACAATAAGAAATTACTGATCCTAGTTTCTCCACTTGTACGTATCATCAATTCAGGATCAGGGAAACTAGCTGTAGTTAAATACTTACTAAATAGATCGTCGCTAATATCTTCTTCTTTAAGCTTACCTTCTTTTACCTCTCTAGCAATTTTCTTACTAGCCTCTACAATTTCCCAGCGTGCACTATAGCTCAAAGCCAATATCAGATTCAAACCTGTATTATCAGCGGTCATCTCTTTAGCTTCATTCAGCTCTTTCTGACACACATCCGGCAAGCTCGCAAAATCTCCTATCACATGTAGTTTTACATTTTTCTTCTTTAACTCCTCTACTTCTTTTCTTATTGTATTAACTAACAGCT
>CAZPDA010000265.1:0-3378 GCA_964585115.1 uncultured Flavipsychrobacter sp. | reverse complement strand
CGAAAAGACTATGAGCAATACTTCCTAAGAAAAACATAGGTAGTTGATAATATACCATATCTGTCATTAAAATGCCACTATCTATTTCTTCAAAATGGTGTTGGTGGTGCCAAAGCTTATATGGTCCTCTTCTTTGCTCATCTACAAACAGCTTCTTAGGTATCACTGTTGTTATCTCCGTCATCCAAAACATAGGGATATTCAGCAATGGGGCTACTTTATATGTTATTACCTGTCCGGGATATACTTTATCTTGTAAATATTCAGAAGTTACCTTAAACCCCATACTGTCAGGAGTAATATTTGCCAGGTTATCAGGGTTAGTAAAGAAACTCCATACCTCATCAAGGTCTGCTTTGATAAGTTGCGTACGTTTAAGATTGTATATAGCCATGATTGCAGATAAACAAATAATGTTACAAAATAGTTGAATACTGATAAGCAAATCAATAAAACCTATTTACGTTGAGTGTATTAATGGGTGTAACTTAGTATTAGCATGAAGGGAATAGTATTTACAAAATATATAGCTAAACCACAGAAACCTCCATTTGAGCGTTTATTCGACTTATTCATGGAGTTGCTACAATATACTAGTGGAGATGCTACAGAAGCATTGGATTGGCTTACCCAGTTGGATAGAGAGCACGGGCTTACGGATGATGATTACGGTATTGGGGACTTTATAGAATATTTGAAGCAACAAGGCTACATGCAAGAGAATGAAGGCAATGGTGCTTATGAAATAACTGCCAAGTCAGAGCAAACCATTAGAAAACGCTCGCTAGATGAGATATTTGGCAAGCTAAAGAAGGGGAATAAGGGCGACCATAAAACATTTAGAACAGGCAAAGGAGATGAACTAAATCCAGAAACGAGGTCATATGAGTTTGGAGACCCCCTTGACGCTATAGACTATACAGGTAGTCTGAAAAACTCTTTTATAAATCATGGTATCGACTCGTTCAACATGCAGCAGGACGACCTTGAGATACATGAAATGGACTTTAAAACACAGACCTCTACTGTGTTGATGATAGACATATCTCACTCTATGATACTGTATGGTGAGGATAGAATAACGCCGGCTAAGAAAGTAGCCATGGCACTCAGTGAGCTGATAACTACTCGATACCCTAAGGATACGCTGGATATTGTAGTGTTTGGTAATGATGCCTGGGAGATAAAGATGAAAGAGCTGCCTTACTTGAAGGTAGGACCTTATCATACTAATACGGTAGCAGGCCTAGAGCTGGCAATGGATATACTGCGTAGGAGAAAGAACCCTAATAAGCAGATATTTATGATAACCGACGGAAAACCTACATGCCTAAAGGTAGGGCGTAAGTACTACAAAAATAGCTTTGGTATTGATAGTAAGATATTAAACCGTACACTGAATCTTGCAGGACAGCTACGCAAACTGAAAATACCTGTCATTACTTTCATGATAGCGCAAGACCCTTATTTGCAGGCATTTGTGCGCAACTTCACAGAAGTGAATAATGGCAAAGCCTTCTATTCGTCTTTAGACGGATTGGGCAACTTTGTATTTGAGGATTACGAACGCAATAAGAAAAAGAATGTAAGGTAGAAGGTTATTTCACCAATGTACCTACTTCCTTACCACTGATAACTTTCAGTAGATTGCCTTTTTCGTTGATATCAAAAACAATGATAGGTAACTTGTTTTCCTGACAAAGTGTGAATGCGGTCATATCCATTACTTTCAGATTCTTAGATATCACCTCGTCAAAGCTTAGTTTGCTATACCTTGTTGCAGATGCATCTTTTTCAGGGTCAGCAGAATATATACCATCTACACGAGTACCTTTTAGTATTACATCCGCATTTATCTCAATAGCTCTTAGTGAACCTGCAGTATCTGTAGTAAAGTATGGGTTACCCGTACCAGCACCAAATATTACTACACGACCTTTTTCCAAGTGTCTTATAGCACGTCTGCGGATATAAGGCTCGGCTACCTGTTCCATTTTGATAGCACTTTGCAAGCGAGTTTTTACACCTACTTTCTCAAGAGAAGCTTGTAGTGCCATACCGTTGATAACAGTAGCTAGCATACCCATATAGTCTCCCTGGGCACGTTCAATGCCAGTATCCTTCTCATTCATACCGCGGTATATATTACCGCCACCTATCACTACTGCTACCTCCACGCCAACATCAGTTATCTCTTTTATGTCTCGAGCATAATGCTCAAGCATATGAGAATCAATGCCGTAATTGCCATCACCCATTAGTGATTCGCCGGATAATTTAAGTAGAACTCGGTTATATTTAGGAAGCATGTGCAGAAATGTGTTGTAATCTGAATGCAAAGAAATAAAAACTTCTGCGTCAAAAAAATTGAAACAAATAAAAAAACAACTTAAATATACAGTACACTACATCTCAGTATATTACTTTTGGTTTAATACTCATTTGTGTTAGTAGCAGATTCTATGCAATTGATAAGCAGAAATAAGTCAATATTCGGAGTAGTAATACTATTCTTATTGCAAGTGCATCTTACTGTTGATGCAGTAAGAATGTCTGAATATGTAAAGTATGTATCCCCTTTTTTATTGTTAATAGTTTCATTATATCTATTCACATTACATAAGTCTGGTGTTATAGCTAAGTCGCCCTCTAATGGTAGTAACCTTAAAAAAACAGGAACAGGCTGGGTTGGGGTAATATTATGTGTTTTGTCATTAGCGCTTTGTTATGAAGAGCTACGAAAGTTATTTATCGAATATGGGGAGCCTATTAAGTATTCTGATGTAATACCTCAACTTGAGGCATTATATGATAGGTTTGCAAAAGGAGAATTCCCATATTACCCGGTAAAAATAACGACCCTTTCCACCCCCTTTCCTGTATATCTTCCATTGTATTGGTTGCCTGTTGGTATTGGGAGAGGTCTTGATATTGATACCAGGTGGATTGGTGTAGGTTTTCTCATTATTCCATTTGCTATTTACGGGTGGTATGTTTTTAATAAAAGAATTACTCTTTGGCTAAAGCTTGTATTGATATTGTTGCCTTCTATAGTATTGTGGTCTACAATACTTCCTCGTACACTACATATGCCAATCACTTTAGAAACGCTAATAGCTGCATATTATATGATTTTGGCATTGGGGTTGGTCTCAAGAAACCTACCTATGATAGTAATAGGTATAACACTATGTTTCTTATCAAGGTATACATTAGTATTTTGGTTTCCTCTTTTTGCTTACCTGTTGTGGACCAATGCCTCTAAGAAGGTAAGTTTTATAGTTTGGGGTAGCTTACTTGTATCTTCAATTATAGTATTAGCACCATTTTTTGCTACTCATCCTTATGCACTATTGGAGGGTTTAGAGTATCATAATG
>CAZPDA010000264.1:0-3409 GCA_964585115.1 uncultured Flavipsychrobacter sp. | reverse complement strand
TAAGAACTTTAAGCGGATTTTGAAGGATGAGCCATTAAAAGCATTTAAGTATAAGAATCCGGGTACAATGGCTACAGTGGGTAAGAGAAAAGCTGTGGTAGACTTGCCCTCATTTAGTTTTCAAGGTTTCTTTGCCTGGCTATTTTGGATGTTCCTACACCTTATGCTTATTGTTAGTGTGAAGAATAGATTGATCATCTTTATTAACTGGGCGATTAGCTATATAACCAATGATACTACCCTTAGGCTAATATTACTGCCCACTCGCAAACAAATTGAGCTAACCAAGAAAGTAGAGAAGGAGAAACCTGAAGAAGTGCTTTAGATATGCTCTTGTGCTATATATCTTATCAATACTCTCTTTGCTATTGGTAGCAATGTTTCATTCAGTGGTAGTTTAAGTTCCGATTCAATAAAGTATACTGCAGGATTGGGAAGAGTGTTGATGGTTTTAATTACATCTCGTTTAATATACTCATAAGTAGTAGTAACACTTTTTTGCCAAGTATCTATATAAGTCATTTTTAAACCTCTGTATTTGGCATGCTGCTCCTCAAATAAAGTGATAGTGTAGTTATAAACAGTTACATCGTTATATCCACCTGTACGTAAGAACATATATCCTTCATCTTTATAAAGTGGACGATGCCTACAGGTTCCATTCTGAGCTGCTGTTCTATTAGTTCATATATCTCTGTACCATTAGCAATAGTACCTTTCATATTTTGGACAGCAAAGTCTGTTATAGCACCCAGCTGACCCATTAATTCATCATCCTGTAGTATTTCGCTATAGGTAAGCGTCAGTCTTTTCAGGTCTATTGCGCTGAGCTTTTTAGGAAAGTTATCTTGCATCAGTTTCTTATTATCTCTGAAGGCAATAAGATTATTGTAATGAAAAATTACATCTGATAATTGTGGGTATAGCTTTGTTTGAGAGAAATGCTTTTGTACATCTTGTAAGTAAGCCAACAATCGGTATTTCTGCAGCTCATAATCCACATACCCTTCCATAAACCATAGATCGCTTAATGTATGCATACACCCTTCATATTGGTTAATATGAATATAACCAAAAAAACGTATAATGACAAGAGTAGTGTGTTAATATGTTATTCTGTCTTAGAAGTTGTGACTGCTTTATGACACCAGTGCAGTACCTATGGTGATTGGGTTGGTTAGGGTTAGGTGAATAGGACACTTCTTGGCAATCGCTAATAATCTTTCCCGTTGTTCTTCTGTAAGGTCTCCGGTAACTTTTAGTTCTATTTTTAGGATAGAGGTGTTTTCTGCAGGGTCTCTTTCATAGCTTACATGTGCTTCTATACTTTCTACAGGCCACTCTTTTCGGTCTGCATACATTCTTAGGGTAATGCATGTACAAGAGCCTAAAGATGCGGCTAATAGTTCTCCGGGGGCCGGGCCAATATTTTTACCACCTATGTCTTCAGGTTCATCTGATATTAAAGTGTGTTCAGTGTATGTTTTGATATTGGTGGTATACTTGTCTTTACCTATGGTTGCTGTGATCTGTTTCATTCCAGGTTCGTTATCCGATAATAAACCGAAAAATACATAATAATGTTCTGTTAGGTACTAACTAAACTTTTCTACCATTGATACTGTAAAATACAGTTAGTATCCGGATGTTGCTCAAGATGATAAGTCTGATAAACTCTTACGATACTATAATCTTTTACTTTCTTGTCATATTCAATACCCGGGTAATACATGTCTGCATGATGAGCTCTAAAGCAGGTTATTAAATAGTCCGGGTTTTGATCACAATCTAATAATTGTACTCTCGCTTTATCTTGATCAGGTAGGAACGCGACATTGTTTGCAACCGGCGGAAAGGAGTTGATCACCTTTATTGTATCTTGAGGGTGCTCTTTCAATAGGTGTTCTAAAGCTTGCTTAACGCTAACCCCCCAATAGTCCATTTCAAAGTTATATCTTACAAATGCTCCATTCCCCGGTGTAAATACATTGAAGAAAGTATGCTCAAATTTGTGATATTTGATATTGAATGTCAGAGTTATCAAAAGCTGGGCAACTATAACTGTTTTTACAACGTAGCTTGCTTTTCTTCCTTTAATGGTGTGGAGAAAGAACAGTGCGACAATGAGTATGGAAGGGTAGATGAAGAATACGTGGCGCCAACCGTCATATACTATGGAGCCTAATACTGGTATGGCCGTTAAGGTGCCTACGAAGAACAGCATATTCATTAGTGTATAGTTGTTCTCTGGTAGAGCAAGAGACTTTAATGGTCTTCTTAGAAAAGTGAATAGGACTAAAGCTAAGCCAAGTATTGCTGAAAACACCCATACCAGTGGGGTGGTAATAGCAAAGTATTCAGGTAAGTAATACCATGGTAGCTCTGAAGCTTTGATGTATTGCGCATTGAAAAACAGGCTGTAATCCCACCGAAATGAAGCCATGCTCTCAAAAGTTTCTATAAAGCTGTCTATAGGATGTTCCCATAATGTTGGCCAACAGATGTATAGTGATAGGCAGGTAGCACCTAAGAACACAAAAGGGTTAAGAATGGATACCCATAGTGGCTTTTGGTTTTGTTTACTACGCACAATGTCTATCAGCATAAAGAATAGTATGATAGCAATGAGTAGGATACTCATCATACGTATGCTGGTGGCATAGCCCATAGCTAGCCCCAATAAGATATAAGATAGCGCATTCTTCTTCTCAAAGGCTATAAGGGTGGCGTAAAGGGTAATGATGATAGCCCCCATAAACGGTATATCCTTTGAGTTGAAAAAGGAGTGTGCATAGATGCGAGGGTGTAATACAAGTGCCAGAAAGCCGATCACCCCCCACAGGTTACTTTTGAATAGTCGCCTGCATAAAAGGTAAAATACAAATGCACTGATCAGGAAGAACAGGTGGGATACTAAGTGACGCATCAGGAAAATATCTCTAAAGCTCTTGATCTCGAAGCTACGCTCCATCATTACCAATGGCAGCTCAAAGCCCGACCCATGATCCCGTTCGATATAATGATTAAGGAAGGTGTCGTTCTCGTATACATAACGATAGTAAGCATCCCCGATCTCACGCTGTATGGGTTCGTCATACGATACGCCGTAGTCCTGATAGGTAGTGATACCTACAATCACTGCAATGGCAAACAGTAATAGACCGGGTAAGTATTTATAGGATAGTAAGCGCATAGGTATACGGATAAGTATTTGGGTTACTAAGATAATATCTTTCGCCTTACAGACCCTTTATATGTGTGGTAAGGTCGGCAATGAAGTCGCTGAGGTGTTCTACCTCCACATGATCCATTACTACAATTTTATACCACTTGGTTTCCTGACCATGACTATCGGGTACTAGCCCGTATTTCTCGGCAAGTGCCTTGGTCATATGTTGTGCCTGTATGG
>CAZPDA010000263.1:0-3410 GCA_964585115.1 uncultured Flavipsychrobacter sp. | reverse complement strand
ACTTGAAACAGCTGTATTTACACGTTAGGAACTTTAAAGGATACAGAATATTAAGAAAATAAAAATCCAAAGTTCCAGATTATAAAAAAGACGATCAGAAAAATCTCAATTAAACCATAGTTATAAAATATACATAATCAGAAAAATCTCTAATCATATATTTTCCTGATTATGATACTTATACAATACAAGAAAATATACTTTTGCATTGTATTAATTGCACGTGTTAATAATATAATACTTGGAGTTCCAGCCAGCTAGATAAGCATACGAACTCCTAATTGAAGTGCTAAGACATCTCCCATCTTAAGCTTTTTTATCACAAAAAAACTGTCAAAAACCACAAAAGACAGACAGGAAAATCATGTAAAAGATGAACATAATTAAGCTTCTAGGAGCCTATATAATAATACTGTGCTTTAATTCTAATGTACTAGCTCAAGGCTATTACATTAGTGACACCTCGCACCATAAGATGGGAGATATTGTGATCTCAGCTACACGTACAGAGCGTGAGTTAAAAGATATACCGCTACCTGTTTCTGTAATAAAAAGTAAGACTATTGAAAGCATGGGAGCATTACGTCTCAATGAAGTAATGGCTGAGCAAACTGGTATTCAGGTAATACAAGACCATGGTGCCGGTGTCCAAATACAAGGCCTTAGCACTGATTATGTACTAGTACTAATAGACGGCGAACCTGTTATAGGTCGTACAAAAGGGAATCTAGACCTTAGTAGACTAGTAGTTGGCAATATTGACCGTATAGAAGTAGTAAAAGGACCTTCGTCCTCTCTTTTTGGTAGTGAAGCCATGGGAGGGGTGATAAATATTATCACAAAAAAAAGTAACGCAGACATTTCAGCTACTATACGGACAAGATATAGACGATATAACACCCTGGATATAACTGCCGATGTGGGTAAACAAAATAAAAAGTTCGGGTGGTACTTGTTTGCAAATAGACTAAGTAGTAATGGATACTTCGCGAAGGGTAGTACCAATACAGTAACTAAGACAATTGCGCCCTTTATTGGTTACACATTCAGCACAAGACTCTCTTATAAGTTTAGCAAGAAAATAGAATTAATGATGAACGCTAGGCTTTTTAATGAGGATCAGCGAAATAATAAATTAGTAGACATAAATAGTACAGAATATCTACTAAAGGAAAGGACAAATAGAAAAGACTTAAGCATAAGCCCTACATTAATATGGAATATATCTCATGGTAAAAAACTTCAAATACGAAATTATGTAACTACGTTTCATACTCAAACATTATACAACTACAGTAATAATGGTGAAGTATATGATGATAGTTATTTTACTCAAATATTTAACCGTTCAGAAATACAATACGACCATCGCTTTAATAAAAAGCACTTATCAACCTTAGGACTAGGAAATATTATAGAAGGTGTAGAGGCTACTAGGTATGAATCAGCAAACAAGTTTAACCAAACCTACCTGTTCGGCCAACATCAATGGACACCAATTAAACAAGTGAATATTATTGCAGGCTTTCGTTTTGATAAGCATAACCAATATGCAGACCGCCTTAGTCCTAAACTAGCGGCTGGTTGGGCATTCAATAAAGTTATCACAATACAAGCGTGTATAGCAGGTGGGTATAAAGCTCCTACATTTGAGCAGTTATTACTCAACTTTACTAACCCTACAGTTGGCTATACTGTACTAGGAACTAATGTTGCAGCTGATAAAATAAATGCATTACAACAAGAGGGGCAAATACAAGAGGTGCTTATAGACCCTAATACTATCGGCAGTATCAAAGCAGAACGCTCTATGGCCTACAACTTTGGGGTAAAGCTACAACCTCAAAAAAACTTAAAGATAGAATTGAACTTCTTCAGAAATAACATATCTGACATGGTAGACTTCAACACTATTGCAATAAAAACAAATCAAGGAGCTATTTACTCTTACTTCAATCGTAATAAGGTCTTCACTCAAGGGGTAGAAGTAAACAGTGTATTGAAATTACCACTGAACATAGAATTAAGTTTAGGTTATCAGTTCCTTGACGCAAAGGACGCAACAATTTTAGAGAAAATACAAGAAGGTAAATTATACTACCGTGATGCAGAAACTAACTTGGATTACAAAGTTAGAAAAGCAAATTATGGCGGTCTATATAACAGATCACGCCACACTGGCAATGTTAAAGTTAACTACACTAACAAAGAGTTCAGATTTGACATTTCACTTAGAGGCATATATAGAAGCCGTTTTGGCAACGGGTCTGACATAAATGGGAACTCTGTGCTAGACGATGATAGAGAATATGTAAATGGTTACCAGTTGTGGAATATATCTGCTCGAAAATCCTTTAACAACATATCAATAGAAACAGGTATTAATAATATTTTCTCTACAAACACACCTTATGACCCTACTACACCAGCATTGAACTGGTACTTTGGCTTAGGGTTAAAACTACAGAAAATAACAAAGGATACTCTTTAATATATCTATAATCATTAAACATTATTAAAAATGTTCAAGAACAAATTATTAATTGTTTTAACAGCACTTTCTGTAGCTACTGTCATGACTACAGGCTGTTCTAAAGAAGATAATATAACTCCTATTAGTGCTACATCTTTAGAAGTAAAAATGGTCACGAGCTTACAAGCAGATAGTAAAGTCTACTTTAACTTGACGACAGGAGAAATCATTCCCGAAGACGACATAAGTAGCACAAACTGGGATATATCTTTTTTCGGGAAGGACAGAAATATTGTTGTAGCGATGAATAGTGGTACAGAAGGAAGTGGTTCTGCCGGCGCTCAACTTATTGAAACTGGTTTTGATGATATGACTGTAGCACCTGACAATGGATACCTTTCAGGAAAGGAAGCCACCGGAGATTATTTAAAGTGGAGTAATTATACTTACTCTAATAAACCGGCACACGCGGTATTGCCTAAACCGGGCATTATAATAGCAATAAGAACAGCAGATGGGAAATATTCTAAACTACAGATCATTAGCTTATACAAAGGGAATCCTAACACAACAACTCCTGAGTTTGCAGATCTGGCAACCCGACCAGACTTTGGCTACTTTACATTTCGATACTCAACTCAAAAAGATGGCAGTAGAAACTTTTAACCTTAATAAATTGATCAACACACAATGACTTTTGACAACAGATTTAAAGTAATGACGCTTTGGCTGATACTTATTATATGTATGATCCTACATTTTGATTATCATATAAGTAAAGCGGTATATGGTATAGATATTCGTTTACAAAATGCTAATGGCACCATACCAGAACATTTATTGTATATAAGAGCTGCATTTCACTTTTTACCTCTACTTTATATAGCTATAATAATGTGGTCTGAAAAACTGTCAGTTCGGTTTTTCAATCTAATAC
>CAZPDA010000262.1:0-3434 GCA_964585115.1 uncultured Flavipsychrobacter sp. | reverse complement strand
AGGTTAGAATAAATATTGGCCATGTAGGCCTTGTGTACAAGAATGGTGATTACAAAAGAGTAATCGAAGCAGGAAGCCACTGGTTAGGCTTTGGCGAAAGTGTTGACGTTTTCGACCAGACCAAAAGATTCCATAGTGATACAGACCTGAACATATTGTTGCAAGATGAAGAATTTGCAAACATGCTCAACATCATAGAAGTAAAAGATAGTGAGCTGGTATTGAGGTATGACTATGGCATTATAAAAGAAGTGTTGATACCTGGTAAGTATGTCTATTGGAAAGGCATCAATAATTACACCTACAAAAGAATAGACCTTACTAAAATAGAGATAACTGATGAAGTATCAAGAGAAGAGATAGGCAAAACTGTACTTACATCTTATGTAAGAAGTGCGGCCATAACCTCATACGAAAAAGGTCTGTTGTTCATTGATGGTAAATATCAAAGAGAATTGACTGGAGGCACGTATTACTTCTGGAGGAATGCCATACCAGTAACCGTAGAAAAGGTAGACATGAGGCAATTAAGAATGGAAGTTTCGGGCCAAGAGATATTGACAAAAGATAAAGCTGCTATCAGAATAAACTTTGAGACCATCTACAAAGTAGTAGATATAGAAAAAGCATTGATAGACAACAAGGACTATGAAAAGCAACTTTATGTGATCGCACAGTTATCTGTGAGAGAGCAGGTCAGCACCCTAACCCTAGATGAACTATTGGAACAAAAGGATGTCATCAGTGAGGCTATACTTCAGTCAGTAAAAAGCAAAGTAGCTTCGCTAGGTGTCGCCATCTTCAGCTGCGGTATCAAAGACATCATATTACCAGGCGATGTTAAAGACATCATGAACCAAGTATTGATAGCACAGAAAAAAGCGCAAGCAAATGTGATCACCAGAAGAGAAGAGACAGCCTCTGCCAGAAGCCAGCTGAATACAGCAAAGCTATTGGAAGAGAACCCAATGCTCTTAAAATTGAAAGAGATGGAATATGTAGAGAAGATCGCAGAGAAGATAAACAGCATATCGCTATCGGGCGGTAGCCAAATAGCTGAACAGTTAAAACAAATTTTTACTTAAAGATGCCGGGGATGTAATAGGGCATCCCCGATAATCACCAAGTTTATAAAACCTTAGAAAGATGAAACTGAACGGAAACGAAATAATAGCATTAGGATTCCCTGAAGGGAAAGCAATTGGCATCGTACAAGAGACTTCGATGAAATTGGATGCTGATACTAAGATGGAAATATGGCTGGAAAAACTGAAAGCTGTACTTGCAACACCTACAGCATATACTGAAGATGAGCTGTTGAAGGATATCGCAATTGAATTGCTGCAACCTAAGGAAGAAGAACAAATAATTCCACTAAAAGAAGAAAAGCTGGAGTATAAAATATATGGCGCACATGGCATAGAACAAGGAGCTATAGACCAAATGAATATTGCTATACGCCTACCAGTAGCAAGAGCAGGTGCGCTAATGGCTGATGCACATCAAGGGTATGGACTGCCAATAGGCGGTGTACTTGCAACAGAGAATGCCGTGATACCATACGGCGTGGGTGTGGATATAGGTTGTAGAATGTGTATGTCTATATACGATATACCTGCAGGCTTTGTCAATAAGAATGTGGAACAACTGAAAAAGCTACTGAGACAAAATACTCAATTCGGCAACGCTACATTTAAAAGGCCAAGAGAGCATGAAGTATTATCAAACCCATTGTTCAATGAAGTGAACCTTATAAAAACACTTAAGGACAGAGCATACAAACAATTGGGTACTTCAGGCGGTGGCAACCACTTTGTAGAGTTTGGCGTAACGGAGATAACAGATGCTAACAATGAGTTTGGGCTAGCACCGGGTAAGTACTTAGCATTACTATCTCACTCAGGATCAAGAGGGTTTGGTGCGAGAATTGCAGACCATTATACAAAGCTTGCCAAAGAGCTTTGTAAGCTACCCGACGAAGCCAAACATCTGGCATGGCTAGACCTAGATACACAAGAAGGGCAAGAGTATTGGTTGGCAATGAACCTAGCTGGCGACTATGCATCCGCATGTCATCATCAGATACATGAGCGAATAGCTATTGGTCTACGAACAACGCCTATTGCTACGATAGAAAACCACCACAACTTTGCTTGGAAAGAGAAAGATGAAAACGGCAATGAACTGATAGTACATAGAAAAGGAGCTACACCAGCTGACAAAGGGGTGCTAGGTATCATACCAGGATCTATGACTGCACCGGGATTCATTGTAAGAGGTAAAGGTGAAAAACTAGCTGTAAACTCTGCATCGCACGGTGCGGGCAGACAGATGTCTCGTACGCAAGCTAAGAAAACACTTGACCCAACAATGGTTGCAGAACATCTTGCCGAACATGGTGTAGAGCTGATCGGATCAGGACTGGATGAAGCACCGCAAGCATATAAAGACATCCACCAAGTAATGGATGCACAAATAGACCTTGTAGACGTGGTGGGTACATTCACACCAAAAATTGTGAGGATGTGTGGTGATAAATATTTCAAAGAAGTAGACTAAAAAAGGGCTCCTAACAGAGCCCTTAAAGTTTTATCGCTTTACTACTCGTGTTATGTATCTACCGCCAATACCATCTGATACTTGTAGCATGTAGATACCGGAACTGAGGTTGCCCATATCTATTATCGTTGTACCACCTGTGGCTACTCCGCTATATTGTAGTCTGCCTGTTACATCATATAGCTTTAATTCCATCCCTGATCTTAAGCCACTTATATTTAGCTCACCCGATACAGGGTTAGGGTATATCTGAACTTCAGGGATACCTGATAAGGATAATACACTAACATCTGATACAGGGGGGACATAGACATCCATACATACCTTACTGCGACCACAGGGTACATGTACCTTCATACATACTGTGTAGTGGCCGGTATCTGCATATGCATGGCTAGCTCCTTGTTGAGCAAGGGTAATACCACTACCATCTCCAAAAACCCATTCAACACTATCTGCTGTACTACCGCCTGTATAGCTGAATTGTAAAGTCTTCGTCAGTGTATCTACTGTATAGCTAAAACTGGCTACAGGGAAGGCTGGAGCTGTACAATCACAACTATATCCAAAACGACCTAAATAATAATCAGAATTACCGCCACCACTGGTATACTTTGGTGCTCCATCGCCACGCATATCACTGATCACTTCTCCACTTACGTATACATTACCTACCTTATCTGAAGTGAGCACTCTGCCATCATCATAAAAACCTGCACCATGCAGCTGGTGCCATTCTATCAATAATCCGTTACTGTCGATGTTTACAAATAAAGGGTTGTGACCTTCTGCTACGATTGGCTGCATTGTATCAGATACCGAATGGTCGTAGATAACCGTACCTCCTATATTGCCTAAACCAGCAATACTACCAT
>CAZPDA010000261.1:0-3463 GCA_964585115.1 uncultured Flavipsychrobacter sp. | reverse complement strand
GATAATAATAGAATTAAGAATACATAATTCCCCAACTACTTGCTAAACTCAGCTTGCTATACTCTGGCATGCAAACAATACCATATAGAAATTATAGCTCCTATTGTAATAACTCTGTACTATAATTTAATAACGGATGAGAACAGAAACCTAAAAGTATCTGCGAAAAGCACATTAAGAAATATTGATACACTAAGTGTATGACCAACTAGGATATAAAATGATAGAGCTAGTATAGGAAGATATATATACTTAACAATTTTAGATAACTATTGTCTATATCATGCTTCTAATAGAATATGAAATGTTAGTTAGCTACCATTATGGCAAACATAACTACACTAAAAAAGGGATGACATATATGTCATCCCTTTTTAGTTTGGTGTACTAAATACTATTTAACAACGGAGAATTTTCTCATAATAGTTTTATCATCGGCATTGATAACTAAGAAGTAGTTACCTGCTGCTAGATTATCAGTATTTACTGAATAACGCTCTTCCCTAACGTTATTATGAACTTCCTGAGAAATTCTTCTACCCATACCATCCATAACAGTATAATATACCTTGCTAGCTTTTTCTTCAAGCTTTACAGATACATTCAATACCTCATTAGCAGGGTTAGGGAATAACTCTATATTGAAGAATTGGTTATTATTTACACTCTTAACATTTACAGGATGCGGAGAAAGAATCAATGGAACTGATGGTACAGTACCTTGTCTTTGCTGTGCAAAACGAATTGAATCAATTAATAATCTTGATTCAAACGGGAATAACGCAGGTACTTCCGTAGGACCTGAAACAAAACCACCATCAGTACCTACATACATAGGTGCAAAACCTTCTAAACTAGCACCGGTTGTCTTATTACCTCTAGCCCAAGATCTAACATAATAGTTAATAGTACCATCACAAGCTAAGAAAGTATTAAGAGGAACGCCAACTGTAACCCAATACCATGTATTATCTTCTAATACTACATCACTTACACCGTCATTATAATCTTTAATCTCAACAGTAAAGAACTGACCACTTGTGTCATTATTATTATAAGTATGTCCACCAACTCCTACTGGCGTACATTCTCCACTTACTATTATTTCATCCTGATTTTGACCATTACTTCCATCTACCCATTTCCAAACAACTACCGGTACACTACCTGCACCACCCATACTACCGCCACCATTTTGGCTAAGCGCAAACTGTGCAAAATTGATTTTATAACCACCCTTAGCTACATAATATAACGGCCCCCACATAAACTCTTGAGAGTTTTGGAAAGCGTATCCTATGTTTGACTCAGGAAGATCGTTAGTAAAGTCATATCTGCTCTTAGAGAAAACATTTTCTGTTACATAGAAACTATATGAAGCCATGTTATCTGCAGGAAGATCATCAGTACTATCACTAGTTACTTCATAAGTAACATCAACTTTACCTGTACTAGTAATACCACTTAAAGCATAAGGCATATCTACGAAAGGAGAGATAATAGAATCAGCAGTTGCGAAAGGACCTGTTACAATTACAGAATCAGTGTGAATTACGCTCGCGCTACCTCCTGTAGGTGTAAAACTTACAGTAGATTTTACTTTAATATTAGTAGCAGGATTTTGACCAAAATTACCTATTACTGCGCCTGTAATACCTTCATAAGCACCTGCTGTAGTAGCACCTGCTGTCAATTGTGCAAGAGGAACTGATTGTGCATGCCATTGGCTAACACCTGTAGTAACAATTGCTAAATCGTTTTTACCACCACTAGCCCATTGACTTAGTGTTAACTCTACAGTACCACTACCTAATGCATTGTCAATCTTAGCACCATCAACATCAGATATCATTATTACAGGTATGTTAACGCTGCTACCTTGAGCGCCAGCACCCATACCTGCAGGACCACCAGGTACATTGTTAACTATAATAACTGCCACTGCACCTGCTTGTTGGGCTCTTAGTGCTTTTTCTCCAAACTCACAATTACCTCTTTTTACTAAAGCAATTTTACCATTTAATGCAGCTCCATTATTTAAGTTTACACATGCTTCATAAGGATCTGCTTTCACTACTTCTTGAGTAACAGTAGATGTTATAGCACCTCCCCATTCATTTGCACCACCTGCGCCATCATTTGCTATTGTGTAAGACAGTGCTCCACCAATACTTGCTGGTGATGATATCGATACCCTTTGGCCCACATAATCAGCGTACCAATTACTCTCAAAGCTGGGCATAGTTTGCGCCTGAGAAGATAATGCAGCAGTAGACATAGCAGCTGCTAACATTAAAGTTAGAAAGTTGAATTTTTTCATAAATAACCAAGTTTTATTATTCCTAATATGCGTAGCATACTAATATATAGCAAAATGAAATTAAAACAAAAAAAGTCCCCCATTTTGGGGGACATATGATAAATATATTACAATTCAGGTTAACTGTTAAAGTCCTAATTCTTTACTCAATCTCAGCATTTCATCAATAGGCTTTTTAGCTTGCAATCTTAAATCTTCGTTCATAGTTATTTCTGGCAACTCATATTTCATACATAAGTAGAGTTTTTCTAGTGTATTTAATTTCATATGAGGACAATCATTACATGCACAAGCATTATTAGGCGGTGCCGGTATAAAAGTTTTTTCAGGAGATAATTTTTCCATTTGATGAAGAATACCTGTTTCCGTAGCAACTATAAATTCATTGGCTTCATCTTTCTGGGTATAATTTAATAGTTGGCTGGTAGACCCTATAAAATCTGCAATCCTCAAAACTTCATCTTCACACTCAGGATGCGCGATCATCTTTGCATTTTTATGTCGCTCCTTAAGTTTTGTTATTTTTTCAAGAGAAAATATTTCATGTACCATACATGCCCCATTCCACAAAAGCATGTCTCTACCTGTTTGTTTATTAATATATGCTCCTAAATTCTTATCCGGTGCAAATAATATCTTTTGATCTTTAGGTAAGCTTTCTACTATCAATTGTGCATTAGATGAAGTACATATAATATCACTTAAAGCCTTTATACCTGCCGAGCAGTTGATGTAAGAAATAACTTTGTGATCAGGATGCTTTTCTTTGAATGCTTTGAACAAAGGAGGTGGACAACTATCACTTAGTGAGCAACCTGCATTAAGGTCAGGTAGTAAAACCTTTTTATCAGGATTTAAAATTTTTGCTGTCTCTGCCATGAAGTGTACTCCAGCAAACACAATGATATCGGCGTCAGTACGCTCTGCTTCTTGTGCAAGACCGAGACTATCCCCAATGTAGTCTGCAACATCTTGTATGTCGGGCTCTTGATAGTAGTGTGCAAGTAGTATGGCATTCTTCTCTTTTTTTAGACGCTCTATTTCTTTGAAGAGATCTAAGGTAGGATCAATTTCCAAATCTAAAAAACCTGTCTGCTCTAAACCTGCTGAAGCGTTTTCAAAATTCACATCCATATAATAAAT
>CAZPDA010000260.1:0-3467 GCA_964585115.1 uncultured Flavipsychrobacter sp. | reverse complement strand
ACCATGGTTTTGCAAGCGGCTAACCAACCGTTAACAAATGAAAAAGCCCCGCATATAGTGCGAGGCTCTTATAGTAATTTGAAATACAATTAGTTATTAGCAACAAAGAGCACTTGCCACGCTTTTTCTACATCTTCTCTATCCAACAGTTCTTTGGCATAGGTATGGAGTGCATCTGCTTTACCAGCCTCATCTTCAGCATATTGTTTCAGTATATCCGCTACTCTCATATCAGATATATCTACTTGCTCAGGAATTGAAGTACTATTACCCAACAACCCCAGGTTGTTACCTGTAAGTACTTTACTATTCTTTATAGCATCTGGTAGACCATCAACACCTATACCGAGCTCTCTGTTTGGCTTAGGCACTTCAAACACTGCATCTCCTGATGCACGCGCATAGTAGTCCCCACCCATTCTGGCAACAAGGTCTATCTTATTAGGGTCTATCTTACCATCTGCATCCAGCACCTCATCATTTATATGCATGCACAGTACTTCACAAATTATAAGGTTTCCTGCCCCACCTTCTGTACCTGTCTCTATTACTTCATTTACTCTACATTCTATCTGTACGGGAGACTCTTTTACTCTGAAAGGCTTTACAAAGTCTGACTTAACAGGAGTTAATCCGCTTTTTTCAAATTCACTTACACCATCAGGGTACTCGCAACTGGATAAGCTCATTTGCTGCACTATATCATAGTTCACTATATTGATAACCACTTCTTTTGTAGCAATAGCATTCTTTAGTGTATGCTTTGTGGTATTATCTCTTACACGGCGTGCCGGCGAAAATATCAATATCGGCGGCTTACTACCGAATACATTGAAAAAACTAAATGGTGACAAATTGGGCTTGCCATCTTCATCTATAGTACTGGCAAAACAAATTGGTCTTGGGGCTACTGACCCTAATAAGTATGCATGTAGTTGCCCTGTCTTTATTTCTCCCGGAACGATCTTCATTTTCGTCTATATTATTTGTTCACAAATTTAACCAAGAGTACAAAATACGAAGGGAAATGTTGATTAAATCTAGGTATAGGTCTATAAAAATGATAGCAGCGCATCGAAAATGCGCCGCTATCTTGCCGTTTACCTATGTTTACTCCTATGCTCTTTAAGAGATAACTTCTTTATTGAAGTCATTGTAAAAGTAGAACACAGACCGTCTCTTAAAAAATGTTATCCGACGAATCGGGAAGATTAGCAGATGAAAAAGACCCTGCTAAATATTAGTTGCTAATTATACTTACAGGAATAGTTACACCCGTCTTATCCCACATGATAATGACAGTGGTATCAGTAACAGAAAAGGTTAACTTTTCAACAGTCTCGTCCAGAGAATAGCTAGGAACCTTTGTGGTCAATACGTTCTTCGACTTATACTTATCATACTCATAAGCTCCCCACTGACCAAGCTGAGCATTTAATATAATGGTCCACTCATCTTGTGTAGGTATTGTGAATAGCGTATATGTACCTTCCTTTACCATCTTACCACCAAACTGAGCATAAGAATCAAAAGTTATCTCTGTTGCTTCATTTGCACCTGTCCGCCACACTTCACCAAATGGCACAAGCTTATCTTTACCAAATATCACACGATCTCTCTTAGATGGCTGCCCATAGCTTACTTCTATGTGATCTCCTGTAGCTACAGCCTTAGGGCTCAACAGTTTCTCCTGAGCACATGAAATAGTACCTATTAATAATATTGCAATGAATAATGATGAAATACGGAACATATTGAATAGTAACTATTAGTGATAATAAGCACCAAAGTTATTGTTTTACAACATTCCAACCATATAGATTTTCCACAACCTATAAACTACTCTACAGACTGGTATTTTTTTACGAAGAGCTCAAGGCCCGGCTTATCCACAGTTACATAGGCAGTTTTCTCTCCGAAAAGGTTGATGATATTATCATCTTTAAGCTTCTGCGAAAGCGTAGCTCTGGCTATATATATGCCCGGACGCACACCCTTAGCTACAAATGTAGAAGTGTCTTCACCCAGCTTCTTAGCAGGTATAATATCCTTACCATTTACATTATGTAATGTAACTATAGCTTTCTTAAAGCCTAGCTTCTGTAACTCTGATTTTTCTTCATCATATAGTCCGCTTAGATCCAGTTTCAGATCTATATCCACCTCTTCTATACCATTTGTATCTTCGTCATCACTATTCTCAGGCTTTCTCCTATCTGCTGCATCCATCTCTTTTAATATATCAGCATCTGTCACCGTAGCTTTATCAACTTGTGGACTATATTCTTTTAGCTTTGCAGAAGTATAGGTTTTTGTTTCTTTCTTGGTTACTACTTGTGAAGGTGCTTCTCTTGAAAGCTCTGTATCATTTGCCTCAGTATTACTATTACCACTTGGCAATAACACCTGCTTAGCCTTGTCAAAAAAGTTCATCACCCTACCTGAATACAAGCCTGCAACAAACGCAAACACAATGATACCTTCGCTAGCATCTATATTAAGCGTAGTTGAGTTTTTAAAATAACTATATGCAAGTACTATGATGATAGCTGAGAATGGTGCATAGAATAGCTTTGCTACTTGATATATTATCTGATTGGGGTTGAAACCTGACCTATTGGTACGTCTTACCACATTGCCGACAGAGAATAAAAGGCTACATATTACACCAAATATTACCCAAAAAACAATTTCAATATACACTGAAGGGCCTGTTAGCCAAAAATAAGAACGCACTTTTACCTTATGATCAGCTAAGAAAATACCGACCTGCTCCGGACCAAAGGTTGAAATGTACTTTCGTATTGTGGCTAATTGGTCGTCACTGATACTATTTTCATACTCACTGTTTATGTATAATATCACCTTATCTGTCCTGCAGTCAAGTGCACATGGCACATAGGTCGAATGTGTAGCAGCTTCGGTCTGATACTTTTGAGGAGCTGGGGTAGATTCAGACAATGGATATAGACTGTCTACATTACCAGCTTCCTGACCAACGGTACTTTGAAGTATACTGGTCTCTGTTGTCAGTATCCTGTTTATTTGTCTTATTTGATTTTTACTAAAGCTAACGTACTCATAGCCCTTACGCTCTTCATCAGCATGCAGTAATGCATACACTCCACCCCATGCTATCAATAGCACAATAAGTGTAGTGAACCACCTTTTGGCAGTCCAGTAATTAGCTTTAAGAGGGTTTGGCGAGCCAACTTTTTCAGATGAACTCATTTGTTTTTGTTTAGAGATTACGATGTTATTTAATTTCTGTTACGCTATCTCTAATATTCTCTATATGTGGAAGGTAATATTGCCAGTACCGTGTTTTCAATAGTAGATGTGGTAAAGTTCTCTCCGGTACAAGCTTGTTGTAAACGTGCTACAAATCTATGCAATTATAACCACTGCACAAATATTAAACATTTAATTAATGGTCGTTAACATGCTGTTAGCAAAAGCATTACAAC
>CAZPDA010000259.1:0-3493 GCA_964585115.1 uncultured Flavipsychrobacter sp. | reverse complement strand
GCATATAATAGGTAGACCAATTATGAAAACCAACCATAAACCGCTGACCTTACAGTGGCAGTATTTTGCTGCAATTATCTTTCTTGTCATTACATCTTCATCCAAAAGTACTGTAGCGCAAGTTCCCAATGTGCAAGTTGTAGATAGTCAATCTGCACAAGCCTTGGCTCAGAAGCTAGCAGGTGTTGGTGTTGTTGTGTCTAATGTTGTGCTTGATTGTGAACAAACTGCTAGTGGGATATTTGTTACACAAGGCACAAATCTTGGCCTAGATAGTGGTGTGATACTTACCACAGGTAGTGCTGCTACACGAGGCTACCTAAGGCCATGGGGAATAGAGGTTTATAATGGTGCAAATGGAGATTCTAAGATCACTGCACACACACGACATTTTAAGCCTGGAGATGTGGATCTTACTAACTATGCCAAAGTGCCGACATTCGATGCTTGTGCTCTGGAGTTTGATTTTAAAGCGCAAGGAGATTCTATATTGTTTGAATATGTGTTCGCATCAGAAGAGTATACTGACTATTCTTGCAGCGGTTTCAATGATGTCTTTGCCTTTTTTATTTCCGGGCCTGGTATTACCGGTTTGCAGAATATAGCAGTGATACCAGGTACTAATATTCCGGTGTCTGTTAACTCTACTACAGATACCATTGTTACGGAGCCTACTAAAACATTAGCATGTAGAAATATGGGTGCAGGATCTCCATTCTCTCAATATTATGTTGATAATCTTGGTATGAAGGGTACTGCTATAACCTACGATGGATTTACTAAGATATTTACAGCCAGAGCAGGTGTGCAGCCATGTAGTACTTATCACTTAAGGTTGGTGATAGCTGATGGTAACGACTATAAACTAGACTCCGGAGTATGGCTTAAAGCAAATAGCTTATCAGCGAATATACCTAAGGTGATACCCGTTAGCTCTTCAAGTATTAGTAATGATGTGCCTGTAGCTGTAAGAGGATGTAAGAATGCTAAATTCCAGTTCTCAAGACCTAATGCTAAACCAGACTCTTTAGTAGTAAAGTATAGTATTGGTGGAACAGCTGTTAATGGTGTTGATTATGACCAAATAGCAGACTCTGTAGTGATACCTGCCGGTGCTAAAACTGCAGATGTTTTTGTTGATGCGAAAGTTGTTAGTCCAGCTACAGGTATGAAAACAGTAAAAGTTTATTTGTATGCCCCTTATAATTGTGGTCCTAAGGTGCCTGTAGATAGTGCTATAATAGAAATATGGGATGAGTTAAAGCTAGTACTTAATAATAATGATACAGCTATATGTGACGGTGAGAGTGTATCAGTAACAGGTGTTGGTGAGGTTGATTACACATTTAGTTGGTCACCAACTATTGGTGTAAATAACCCGTCTGATATAAATACAGTGATAACACCTGATACAACTACTACATATATGGTAACAGCTAGCTTCCCTGGGTGTAACGATGTAAGCAGGTCTATAGAGATAGAGGTGCAGCCATATCCTGTAGCAGATGCAGGTGCAGATATAGAAATATGTAAAGGCGCTACTGAAACTTTGACCGCCAACGCATCTCCATCTTGGTATAATAACTATACCTATCATTGGTATCCTGTGGATGATTTGGATAAAGGGAAAGGGAAAAGTGTAGTAATAATGGGAGATGGAGATACAAAGATATTTGTAAGGGCAGAAACCAGTGCAGGGTGCTATGGCATAGATAGCCTTGATGTAGATGTATTACCTGATGACTTTGCACATATTATTAGTGATAGTTTAGGACTTTGTCCTAATGATACATTAGAAATCGAAGTTGGAGGCGGTATAGCATATAGTTGGGAGCCTGACCAATATATTAATACAACTAGTAGCGCTAGTGTAAAAGTGTACCCTATTGCTGATATGCTGTATGATGTAAGAGTTGTTAGTGACAAAGGCTGTATAGATACGGTAAGAGTGCCTGTAGAAGTATACGCCGGCGCAGTATTGTATTTAGGGCCTGACGTTACATTACATCCGGGAGAATATCATCAAATGAACCCAGGGGGCAATTGTGAATATATAGATTGGTTTCCAGAAGTGGGTTTAAGTAGTCCGCATAGTAATAATCCTATAGCTAAACCAGATGTGTATACTAGGTATTTTGCCTATGGTACAACAAAATATGGATGTAAAACGACAGATACCATTGATATATACTTAGAACGAACTATATTAGATGTGCCTAACGCGTTTAGCCCGAATGGATATGAAAATAAAGAACTGAAAATTATTAAGCGAGGCATTGCAACTTTGAAATATTTCCGTATTTTCAACCGTTGGGGTGAGGTGGTTTTTGAGACCACAGATATAGATAAGGGCTGGGATGGTAAGTTTAATGGAGTTGATCAGCCTGTAGGAGTGTTTGTATATATGATTGAAGCTGTTACAGATGATGGCAGACCATTTATACGACAAGGAAACATAACATTATTAAGATAATACTAAGAGTAAGTAAATACATATTTAGATCATGATCAGGAAAAGTACCTTTAGACGTTTAAGTCTGGTAGCCATTATGGCACTAATGTTCAATACTGGTAAAACGCAGGATATACACTTTACCCAATTCACTGCGTCTCCTTTGATTATTAATCCTGCATTTACAGGAAACTTCAGTGGACAATGGCGTGCCTCTGCTATTTATCGCGATCAGTGGAGAAGCGTTTCCTCTCCTTTCAGAACGTATGCATTCTCTTTTGATGCTCCGATTCTAGAAGATCTAACACTTGATGACTACTTAGCAGTAGGGGTGCAACTATATAATGATAGAGCAGGTGATGGCGATTTGTCAAACCTGTCGGCTCTAGCGTCTGTTGCTTACCATAAGTTTTTAGGAGCTAACGCTGATAAGGCATTATCAGTAGGTTTTCAAGGTGGATATACCCAAAAGAGTATTGACCTCACTAAACTATATTTTGGTAACCAATTCAACGGTCAAGGTTTTGACCCCGGGGTTGGTGTTGATAACCAAAACCTAAATAATCGTGTTAATTACTTCACAGTGAACGCCGGAATCTCTTGGGCGCATAGTGTAGGTTCTAACTTTGGTTATGTGATAGGGTTAGGTGCTAATAACCTGAACCAACCACAAGAGTCTTTCAACAGACAGCGTAATAGTGAGGTAGGTTTAGGTATGCGCTATACTGCACAAGTGGGTGCTATAGCATATGTTAGTGAAAAACTAAGTTTACGTCCTGCATTACTATATCAAACCCAATCTACAGCTACTGAGATTGTAGCTGGTAATGAGTTTCACCTGATAGTAGGTAGCCCTGAGCTGCGTAATTATACTACAGCACTATTCTTAGGTGGTTGGTATCGTAATCAAGATGCGATCATGATCAACGCAGGTATCGAATTCAAAGGATTTAGAGTAGGTGTAAGTTATGACTACAATACTTCAGACCTTAAAAATGCATCAAATGGTAATGGTGGTTTCGAGTTAGCAGTAACTTATAT
>CAZPDA010000258.1:0-3524 GCA_964585115.1 uncultured Flavipsychrobacter sp. | reverse complement strand
CAGTAAATGCTGATAATCAACATACTGTCACCTTGTTTAATGACAATTCTTAAGCAGCTTTATTATCCATTTAAGGCTTCCTTTGGCGATAGCTGATCCTATTTTGCAGATATGCATGTTTACTCAACTCCTGCTTGTATTTCAGTAACGTTATTGGCAGGGTTTTGAAGGTCTACGGTCAGGTATACTTCCCTTACTTCATTAGTTGGCTTGATGCCTTGCGAGTATATCTGCCCGAAGAACTTCTCATACGTAGCACCTAGCTCATCCCAAGAGCCTTTATGTGTCGTACTTATATGCTTTAGTGCAGGTAGCTCCTGAAATTGGTATTTGTTTGATGTCGCCTCACCTTCTACCTCCAGGCATATTTGTAGGGTGAACTCATTGTTGTAGTCGCTATTAGCACCAAAGTAGACCCAGTGTTGTCTGTGGTTTGTTTTCAGTCCTAGCTTTTCAGCCTCGGTCATAATGTCCATTGGTGTAGTAATGACATGTTTTCTTATCTCATTAAGCGTGGTCTTGACCTCTGTGTACATTACCTTAACGGGAGTGGTAGTTTTGATCTCCATTTTGTGTTGTTTTTATGATTATAACACAAAACAACATACAGGTAGTGACAGCCCTATGTCAGTAGGTGAGCATTATTTTTTATGTAGTGTTCTTGTAGCTCTTCAATATGCTTGAGCACCTCTTCATGTAGCTCTGTCGGCTCGCAGATGATGGCTTGATTGCCAAAGCTCACTAGCCATTTTGAAAAGTAGAATAGGGATGATGTAAAGAAGGTCATTTCTACATATTCCCCAACTTCCTCTTCGCTCACGAAGCCAAAGTACAAACGTTGTTCTTTTATGAAGCGAGCTATATGTTGAGAAAAACGCACCACTATTTTTATAAGCTCGTTTTGAGCACGATAGCTGTTCATGTATTCTTGAAGAGAAAGACGTTCTTCTGTAAAGTGTTTATCGGTATTGGTTAGTTTCAATATTCTGTCTAGCCTGAAGTCTCGATAGTCGTTTCTAAGCGTACACCAAGCCACCAAATGCCAAAAATCGCCTATGTAATATAACCCAACAGGCTCTATAGTTCTGGTAGACTGTTCTGCACTATAGTTAGCATAGTATTCTATCTCTACAGCTTTCTTATCACTTATGCTTTTAAGCAGCTCAAACATATAGCTAGGAGATTCTGTTCTGCCTGCCTTAAGCACATGTATCACATCTTCTATATCCTCCAACATGCCTTTTTCATCACTACGCAATACCGAGCGTACTTTATATAATGCATTTTTGTATTGCTGTGCCGTAGCCTCATCAGTGAACTTTCCCACTAACTTTTCTGCAGTAAGAAATGCGGTAGCCTCTTCGTGTGTGAACATTACGGGCGGCAGTCTATATCCATCCATTATACTATAGCCTACACCTGCTTCTCCTAGTATAGGTACACCCGCCTGTTCCAGCGCCTTGATATCACGGTATACTGTACGCAAACTAATGTCGAATCTATCGGCAATGTCCCGTGCTTTAACAACCTTTCGGGATTGTAATTGAATCAATATAGCTGTTATTCGGTCTAACCTGTTCATTATTAGCTGAGATGGTGCAATAATAAGCTAAACACGGTAATTGTCATTGCGTCATGAATGTTAATATATTTCATGTATGTGCAACAAAAGACCGTTTTTTTACCTAGAGGACTTATCTTTGCAAAAATTATGTCAGTAACTACAATAGCGAAAGAAGAGAAATTACGTATCGTAAAGTTTGCGCCTAAGGGAAAAGAGAGCTTTTATGATGCCGTAAAGAGAGAAGTGGAAGCATATTTTAAAGACAGAAATATAGCTAAACACGGAAATCTGAAGATGTATGTGAAGACAGTAGCTATGCTGGCTATGTACTTTGTGCCATACGGATTGATAGTTGGCGGTATTGGTACCAGTAGTATGGCCTTATTCTACCTTTCTTGGGTAGTAATGGGGGTAGGTATAGCAGGTGTGGGTTGCTCTGTAATGCACGATTCTAACCATGGTTCTTATTCTCCATACAAAGGGCTGAACACTGTGATGGGAGCTTCGCTGAACATACTAGGTGGCTATGCGCGCAATTGGGTGATACAGCACAATATATTACACCATACCTATACCAACCTGAAAGGGCTTGATGAGGATATAGAAGCAGGTGACTTGATAAGAATGTCTCCGCATAGTAAGTGGCGCCCTATGCATAAGTATCAGCATTGGTATGCATGGTTGCTATATGGCATCATGAACATATACTGGGTAATAGCTAAAGACTATCTTACTATTTTCCGTTATCATAAGAATGGCTTATTGAAAAAGCAGAAGATAACACTGACAAGAGCTTTTGTTGAGCTTACTATTTATAAGATCATCTATTTCGGTTACATAATTGTATTACCGCTATTGTTTGCACAAGTGGCATGGTATCATGTAGTGCTTGGTTTTGTTGCGATGCAGCTAATGGGTGGCTTTTTGCTGGCTATCATATTTCAGGTAGCACACGTAATGGAAGAGTCAGAATTTCCTGAGATGCCTATTGACCGTAAGATGGAGAATAGCTGGGCGATACATCAGGTGTTGAATACGGTGAACTTCTCACCAAGAAGCCCATTGGTTACTTGGTTTGTAGGTGGGCTAAACTATCAGATAGAGCACCATTTGTTCCCTCAGATATGCCATGTGCATTACCCCGACCTTTCTGATATAGTGAAGGCAAAAGCTAAGGAATATAATATACCTTACTCTGTTCATCCTACATTCCTAGCAGCACTAACTGAGCACAAGAATATGCTTAAGAAGTTGGGCACGGGATATAAGGGATAGATTACTTTTTCTTTTTATTAGGTTCTAGTTGGGCTACATAGTTCGCAGCTTTCTCTGCCAGAGATGCCCAAATATCTGCATGTTGTAGTGGAACGGCTGTCCAACCTTTCATAGGTCGGTCACCTTTGGGGTTGAAGGTGTCTACTCCTGATAGCTTCATTGTCTCTGCCTCGTCATCTGCAGGAAGCTTAAATACCATCTGGTCGTTCTTGATAAGTAGTGCAGCCTTACCGTTTGGCATTTTAGCGCATAATGCACCAAACATTTTCCCCTCTACAGCATCAGGTAGTGAGGCTACTATATCATGAAAAAGGTCTTCTGTTTTACTCATTATAGACTGGTTAATTATTGCTAATATCAGTAAAAAACTGACTAAGACAGTTATGACTAAAAATTATGTGTTTTTCTTCGCAAAAATGTTTTTGATATGTGGCGAATAACATTATCTTTGCAATCCCTTAGTCATTAATGATTAGTTCTTTTGACCACTGGTGAGGTGGGTGAGTGGCCGAAACCATTAGTTTGCTAAACTGACGTACTCTTAATCGGGTACCGCGGGTTCGAATCCCGCCCTCACCGCTCTTTTAAATACTAACGGCGCCAACTTCGGTTGGTAACAAATAATCGGGAAGTAGCGCAGGCCGGTAGCGCATCTGGTTTGGGACCAGGGGGTCGCAGGTTCGAA
>CAZPDA010000257.1:0-3582 GCA_964585115.1 uncultured Flavipsychrobacter sp. | reverse complement strand
AATAAGCAAAGTACACATACTTGTTAAGGGCTAGTTAATCGCTAATATCCCACCTCTTATTGTCTTGTATAAATCTTATATTTGCAATGATGGCAAGGACTGTGTCATTAAAAAACTAACCTAACAACTATAGTAAGATAATTATGAATAAGTTATTACGTGTATTGACGATAATATGTGTGGCAGGTGCAATTACTTTTTCATCTTCTGCACAGGATGATGTGCAGACATTCCGAAATTTCCAATTCTCTTTTTCTCGTGTGTCTAATGCCTATATGCATTATAACGGTACATTAGAGAAAATGTTCGAAGCTCGTAAATTAAATTACCCTCCTACTGATATATACATCAGAGCTTTTAAGGCTCAAAACGAGATGGAACTCTGGGCCAGAGATAATGATACTGCTGAATATACACTTATAAATGTGTACCGTATATGCGCACTATCGGGCATGTTAGGACCAAAACGTGTAGAAGGTGACCTACAGGTACCTGAAGGGTTCTACTTCATTGAAGACTTCAACCCTAAAAGTGATTATCACTTATCTATGTTGCTTAACTATCCTAACTATTCGGACCGATTGTTAGGAGATAAGAAAAAGCCTGGTGGTGATATTTATATACATGGCGGCTGCCTTACAGTTGGCTGTATGCCTATGACGGACGAGATAATTAAAGAGCTTTATACTGTTTGTCTTAATGCAAAGCTGAATGGACAGACTTATATCCCTGTACATGTATTCCCAACAAGATTTACCAGAGTAAACCTAGACTATTTAGGAAGACAGTTTGCTGCAGACAGTACAAGACAAGAGTTTTGGGTAAACCTTAAGTACGGTTATGACTATTTTGAACGTAACCATAAAATACAGCCAGTAATGTACTCTCCTGATGGTGAATATATTTTTGCCAAATAACCCTTGGGCAACGAACTGTTTATCTAAATTTGTGTTGTACACCTACAATACACTCTAGGTATGGGGAAAAGAAAAAGCAGTATAAAAAACACTGCATCTATACTATTGATCATGCTTACTGCTCTACTCGTTTCTTGCGAGAAAGAGGTAGACATCAACCTTGATTCAGGAGAGCCTAAAATAGTCATTGAAGGTGGTATAGAGAACAACCTCCCTCCTATAGTTATACTTACCAGGTCTGTTGGCTATTTTGCTAATATAGATCTTAATACAGTTGAAAACAGCTATGTACATGACGCAAGTGTCACGGTAACTAATGGTAGTAATACCATTACGCTTAAGGAGTATTCTGTAGACACGGGAACCAATGGCAATAAGTTCTTCTTTTACACTGTAGACACTTCTCAACCCCAACTTTTCATAGGCCAACTAGAGCGATACTACAACCTGAAAGTAGAGGTGGGTGGAGATACATATGAAGCTATAACAAAAATACCTACTCCTACTCCATTAGATTCTATAGTGCCGTTTTACCCTCAATCTAACGCTGATATTGCAGACATAGGACCTGATGCCAGAATATTGAA
Organism: uncultured Flavipsychrobacter sp.; assembly: GCA_964585115.1. Taxonomy (GTDB): domain Bacteria; phylum Bacteroidota; class Bacteroidia; order Chitinophagales; family Chitinophagaceae; genus UBA5543. The sequence continues at coordinate 2,078 of CAZPDA010000257.1, read as the reverse complement.
GGTCTACTTTAAAGACCCTGATACTTCAGGAAATTACATTAGGTACTATACACAACGCAATGGTGAACCCTTCTACGCTGCTTTAGCGTCAGTATATTCAGATGAATTTATCAATGGTACACAGTTCACTACAGAGTTTCCTTTAGGGGAACCTCGTTTTACTACTAAAACTTTTGACTCTTTAGGCTTAGCTTATGTTGGTGATACAGTTACCTTCAGGTGGAGTGCTATAGATAAGGGTACTTATGATTTTTGGAGTCAGTATGAATATGCACTAGGTACACTTGGTAGTCCATTTGCTTCACCTATTCGTGTCAAGTCTAACATTAGCAATGGAGCGCTAGGTGTATGGGGCGGGTATGGCTCTATATACTATACCGTTATAATGAAGTAGACATTGTAATGATAAAGTCTTCTTATCGTCTATAATATTGTTACATCGATATTGTATTCTGTAACAACTACTACACATTACTCAAATAATACAATTGTTTTAACAATACAGGTATAGATGTATTAAGCCTTGAAGGATGGGATTTTTTTTGCATTTTTGCCTGAATTAATTTTAATGAAATGGCTGATATAGAAAAAGTAAGTTGTTTGATAATAGGTTCTGGCCCTGCCGGATATACAGCAGCGATATATGCATCTCGTGCAGGTCTTAACCCTGTATTATACCAAGGTTTACAACCAGGTGGTCAATTGACCATAACTACTGATGTGGAGAACTACCCAGGTTATCCGGAAGGTATCATGGGACCTCAGATGATGATAGACTTTGAAAAGCAGGCTAAGCGTATGGGTGCAGATATTCGTTGGGGATACGCTACGAAGGTTGACCTATCACAGCGTCCTTACAAAGTAGAGATAGATGAAAGTAGTTGGATAGAAGCCGATGCATTGATCATTGCAACAGGAGCTTCAGCTAAATGGCTGGGTCTTGAATCAGAACAACGCCTTAACGGTCATGGTGTAAGTGCATGTGCTGTGTGTGATGGCTTCTTCTTTAAAGGTCAGGAAGTAGCGATAGTAGGTGCCGGTGATACTGCTGCTGAGGAAGCGCTTTACCTTTCTAAACTATGTTCTAAAGTACACATGTTCGTTCGTCGTGATGAGATGCGTGCCAGCGTTATCATGCAAGAGCGTGTGAAGAATACTGACAATATAGAAGTATACTGGAATAGTGAGACCAAAGAAGTATTGGGTGACGATAAGGTTACCGGTGTTACTATCATTAATAACCAAACGAATGAGGAAACTACAATTCCTGTAGGTGCTTTCTTCGTAGCTATTGGCCATAAGCCTAACTCAGACCTATTCAAAGGTGTGATAGATATGGATGAGGCTGGCTATATTCAAACAACGCCAGGCACTTCTAAAACTAATGTAGAAGGAGTATTTGCTTGCGGAGATGTGCAGGATAAGATATATCGCCAAGCAGTAACAGCTGCAGGTAGTGGCTGTATGGCTGCTCTTGATGCCGAAAGGTATCTTGGTGAGCTAGAGCATGCTAATCAAGCAACGACTGCACAATAGAAATTTGATAATAATCTTAACGGTGTAAAAGCACAGTACTTTTAGTAGTATTGTGCTTTATTATTTTTACTAGTTACCATTATTATGAGATCAATTCTATTAACCATATTACTTGCTATTTCGTCAACAATAGCTTTTGCACAAGATATTGTAATACTTGGAGAAGAGAACGAAGCAGAAATAAGTGCTCATGCTATTAAGGTTGTTAAATACAGAGATAACTTTAGATTTCACTGTACCTATACAGACGTGCTCGCTTACCTAAAAGAGCAAGCTGTTGACAACGATGCAAATCTTGTTAAGATAACTAAGCAGAAACTGTTATTTCTAAATATAACTATGGAAAGACCCACGTTATCTATAAACGTATATTTAAAGAGTTTAATGATAGCCAACTCATAATGGACGAAGAAACACAGTTTGGATCAATACCGACAAAAGTTGACGAATGGCTTGCTATGGTAGATCAGGAACTTACAGTTCTATCATCTTATGCAGACCACTATTAACTTAACATGACAGAGCTTGAGCAATATATACAG
>CAZPDA010000256.1:0-3619 GCA_964585115.1 uncultured Flavipsychrobacter sp. | reverse complement strand
AGTGTACCCTTAGCATAACCTCCTCTACCACCACTAGCATTCGTTGTTAGTCTGTCATTCGCATTTGCACCTTGTGCACCCCAGGTCTCTATATCAAGTGTAGTAACACCTGAAGGAACAACATATGTTTGTACTGACCCTGTATAATTGTAAGTTGTCTGTACTTGTGCTTGTAATTTAGTTGCAACAGCAAGAATGCCAATCGCTAACAAGATTAGTAACTTGTTTAGTATTCCGCTATTCTTAGTAGCAAATTTTAAGTGGGGGTAAGTTGTCATATGTGAAATGATTAAATTATTTGTCCTCTATGCTTATGTGTTCTATTTTGTTATTCAGCTCCTCTATTTTTTTATCATATATATACCAAACAGTTGCAATACACATCACGCATATCGCTAACAACGTCAGCGTTACCAAAAACTCTGACTTTTGTTTGTGTGAGGGTATTAATGACACAAATCAAATATCACATACAGCCGACTTTAAGCGAAACATTAAGCGTGGCAATACTGTAACAGCAGCGTTGCAAAAGCGTTGCACTTATATAATAATCTGATTATTAATTATGTATACAGTTGAGTAAATAATATGCTAACTGTAAAGCATCTATATGGAATCGGCAAAATCTGTGATGCTTTCACCATCCGGCAAGTTTATTTTTTTACGTAATCGGTGCTTGTAGGTACGTATGGTATCTGGCTGAACACCTAATATAGCTGCCATTTCTTTATTAGACATTTTGAGTTTACTTAAAACAATATATCTAGTATCAGCAGGACTTAACTCTGGCAATTTGTCTTTAAGCCTTATTAAAAAGCCTTTATGTACTTGCTCAAAAACTTGTTTGTACTCCTCCCATTCTTCGTCGGTAAGGATTGTTGCAGAAAACAGTTGTTGCAACATCTCTTCATTAACTTCATTCTGTTCTACTTCTGATAATTGTGCTCTTAACTTTTCTATCTCAACCCTTGACTTATCTAAAAGATTATTCTTTTTACTTATACTCTCTGTAATTGCTTCTAATTGATTGTTAGCTTGCTCTAGTTCATGCTCGGCTAACTTTTTTTGCAACTCAAGGTTTTTACTCTTTAACCTATGCTTTAGCCTTTTCCTGTTTATGATAAGAATGATGATAATGAACATAAACACAATTCCTGCTATTAACCCATTACGAGTACGTTCTATCAATACTTTTTCTGAGTTTATCTGCTGAAGCTTAGAAATGTGTTTATCTACTTCTAGCTTATGAGCTACTTGTGCAAGTTTGTAAATATCATCTCTACGGATAAGGCTATCATTATACTTTGTAGCAGAGTCTAGGTAGCTATATGCAACTCTGTAATTATTTTTCTTAAAATTATACTTTGCTAGAACAGGATAATATGCAGCATAATGTTTTAGCGGATCTTTTGTACTGTCTATATATTGCTCAGCTTGCACTATACAATGTTGCACTTTGAGCAAGCTATCTAATTGCAAATAAGTGTTTGCAAGTATCAACAATGAGTTCATTCCATTGTCATACGCAGTTTTATTGTGTGCAAAACACTCTTTTACATCTATCTGCAAATATGGTATTGCTCTGGCTAGCTCTCCTTGATTATAATAACTAATACCAACATTACCTTGTGCTATAGCCTCCCATATCTTACTGTCGTTAGCTATAGCCTGCTTCTTTGTTTTCCTAAAATAGTATATAGCAGAGTCGTATTGTTGATAATGCCTGTATATAAGTCCTAATGTATTCTTATTATCATAGTTAGTCAGATCTTTCCAACTTTCAGGTATTGTATCTGCTGCAAAAAGAAGCTGCTTTGCTTTTATATAGTCTCCAATATTATAGTATCTATTTGCAATTGATACGAGTATGTTTTTTTTATCTGGGAATTCTTTATGTGTGAAGTTACTAACAGCATCTTCTACCTTTATATAATATTCAAACGCTTTAGTATAATTATGGTTTTTGCCATAGTAATTGTTACCCAACTCAAACATTAATATTACTACATACTCTTTATACTTAGCCTTATTAATCCTTCTTAGCTCTTCTTCAAGTACTTTAATCTTATTCTTTTTATAAAATATGCCATAATGATCGTAATATTCATAATTGCCCAACCACACCTCTAAGTATATAGGATAATCATTATGCTGCTCTGCTTCTTGCTTTAAATATTCTATCTGTTTGGCAAACTCATCTTCAGGAAGGCTCTTATAATATTTTAGTACTACTGTATCAAATAGCTGAGACCTCTCAGCATAAGACTTGTTAGCAAGCAGACTATAGAAGTTACTCTGTGCGTAGCTTAAATTGTATAATAATATTGTACAAAGTAGTGTAAGTACTTTGAGAATTTTATTCATCATTAAGTTGGGGATATTTTCTAGCTGATAGTCGCTTACAGTATAATTACTTCATAATCATACAAATATAATGCATAGTAGTCATTTCTCTAATAGAAATACAAAGCTGTTATAAGAGATGCTCTCTATATGCACCTGGTGTCATGCCTTCGTTCTTCTTAAAAAGCTTGATGTAATTATTTACATCATCAAAGCCGGTTTCCAAACTTATCTGCTGTACCGTTTGGCGAGTACCTGTTAGTAATTGTTTAGAATACTTCAACCTTTCTTTAATAATGAACTGTACCGGGGTAATACCAAACTCCCTTTTAAATGTTCGGAAAAACTGTGCTCTACTCATGCAGGCTTTTTTGCTCAGCTTTTCTACATCTAGTTTGCTACTTAGATTTTCTCTTATGTATAATGCTACCTGATGAAAAGGATTATTACCATTAATACGTTTGGTACCGTACAATTCTTCTAGCTGCTGTAGCTGTACGAGCCTTACTATTAGCTCCTTCATCGTGAGGTCGGCAAGTATGTCTTTGGTCCTATTCTTTTCCATACACACCATCACCATCTTGTTGATAACATCAGCCAAGGCAGGGTTATTCTTTAAATGAGCTTGCTGAAAGTTGATATCCCATATCTGGTCAGGAGTAGATTTTGGATAAAACTCATTCAAATAATTAATGGTACTCCTAATGCTGGTATTATCTACAGTAAGCGCGATACACTGTGTAGGGCTCTTCTTCTTTGCTTCGGGGAAATCTATAAGCATACTTGTATCAGCAGGAGCAAGAACTGTTTCTCCGGGGTAATAATCAAAATGATGGTCGCCAGGCATATGCATTACCTTCTTACCACGTACCATGCTTGTTATTACCAGATCATGAAAAGTAAGTTTGAATTGCTCTGATCGTCGATAGGTTTCAAAAACATTCAACTCGCAATTATTCAGGTTATACACCCTTCTGTTCTCTACCTCTGTAAGTAGATTCTTTTGCGGTGTTAACTGTATGTGCTTTAATAGACCCATATAAGGCAGATTTTCCCAATATACAATATACCGAAAAATGAGATATAGCGCGTTAGACTGATACTATAGTACTATAAAATGATATTTTTCACCTATTAAAAGAGTATTGTAAAAAATAGCTTTGGTAAGAACAAAAAATCAAAGTTATGAGTACAATAACAGCAGATAAGCCTGTGGTAGAGAAAGTAGGTAATGTCTACCAATGGCCTTCATTCAAAGATCGATACGATAATTATA
>CAZPDA010000255.1:0-3641 GCA_964585115.1 uncultured Flavipsychrobacter sp. | reverse complement strand
ATAGTAATTTTATAAGGTGATCACTAAAGAGAGAATCTACGATTGGCTACAAGGGGTTACCGACCCTGAAGTGCCTGTACTTACAGTTTTAGACCTTGGTATAGTAAGAGATGTTATTATAAATACAGAAGGTTCTGATACTGAGGTTACGGTTATCATTACGCCTACCTATAGTGGATGCCCTGCTATGGACGTAATAGGTATGAACATTCGTATGGCGTTGCTAAGCAGAGGTATAAAAAAGGTTCACATACAACAACAGCTTAGCCCTGCATGGACCACAGACTGGATGAGTGAAGAAGGTAAAAAGAAACTCAAAGAGTATGGCATAGCCCCGCCTGTGAGAAAAACGTCGGATAGTGAGTTAGGGCTATTTGAAGATGATGGAGTAGAATGCCCTAGATGTAATTCTACAAATACAGAGTTAGTTAGCCGATTTGGCCCTACCTCTTGCAAATCTCTATACCGATGTTTGGATTGTAAAGAGCCTTTTGAGCACTTCAAGTGCCATTAGGCAGATGCTAAAGCTAGTTATTGATATTTAGCTTTTCTAAAGCATTATTGGCGGCTACTTGTCCGGCTTCTTTTTTGTTATAGCCTGTACCATAGGCTACTTCTCTACCATTCAGTACTATAGCAATGGTAAATATCTTGCGAGAGCCTTCTGTTTTTTCGTCTACAGTATCAAAGGTCAGCTCATGGTTGTTCTTCTGAGACCAGCTAAGTAATTTATTCTTATAGTTGGTATCATTCTTGGCCATATCTTCCAAGTCTATATATGGCTTGATGATCTGCTTGATGAGAAACTTCTTGGTGCGAGCAAAGCCTCTGTCCAGATATACAGCACCTATAAGTGCTTCTAATGCATTGCCAAAGATATGGCTACGGCTAAGGCCTTTGTCGCTTTTGTTATACTGTACCAGCTTTTGCAAGCCCATGCGCACAGCAACATTATTCAGCGTCTCTCTTCGCACTATTTTAGAACGTAGTTCTGTAAGATAGCCTTCTGTTTCGTATGGATATTTTTTGAAAAGGTATTCTGCAACGATGCTACCTAATATGGCATCCCCTAAAAACTCAAGACGCTCATTATTCATGTCTACATCCTCAAGTTTTGAGCGATGCATCAATGCTTGTTGGTAATATTTAAGATGTAATGGAGTAAATCCGAGTAAATGTTCGAGTTGCGCCAAAAGCGCTTTGTCTTTAGAGAAATATCGGGAAAGCTTGGACGTTATTCGTCTCAAAATTACTCTTCGAATTTTTTGAATATGATAGAAGCGTTGTGACCGCCAAATCCAAAAGTATTACTCATTACCACATTTAGCTCGCGCTCTTGAGCTTTGTTGAAGGTAAAGTTCAGGCGTTTGTCAAATGCAGGGTCCTCATTCTCCCAGTTGATGGTAGGAGGCACTAAGTTGTTATTCATGGCCATGATGCTTGCTACTGCCTCAATTCCGCCTGCCGCACCTAGTAGGTGACCTGTCATAGACTTGGTAGAACTGATGTTCAGGTTGTAAGCATGCTCGCCAAATACTTTTTCTATAGCAGTTACTTCACTTATGTCTCCTAATGGAGTAGAAGTACCGTGTACATTGATGTAGTCTACCTCTTCCGGTTTTAAGTTAGCATCATCCAGTGCGTTCTTCATCACATTGAATGCGCCAAGCCCTTCAGGGTGTGGTGCAGTAAGGTGGTGTGCATCTGCACTCATACCGCCACCTGCTACTTCAGCATAAATAGTAGCTCCTCGTTTTTTAGCATGTTCCAGCTCTTCTAGTACCAATGCTCCAGCACCTTCTCCCATCACAAAGCCATCTCTCGTTACATCGAACGGGCGACTGGCAGTTTTTGGAGAATCGTTGCGCTCAGACAATGCTTTCATAGCATTGAAACCACCAATACCAGCTTCAGTAATCACTGATTCAGAACCTCCTGTTACAAAGGCATCTGCTTTACCTAGCCTGATATAAGTGAATGCATCGATAAGACCATTAGTAGCGGAAGCGCAAGCACTAACGGTAGCAAAGTTTGGACCACGGAAACCATACTTCATAGATATATGCCCCGAGGCAATATCTAATATAAGCTTAGGAATGAAGAAAGGGTTGAACCTTGGGGTACCATCACCGGCATTGAACTGCTTCATCTCTTCGATGAAGGTGATCATACCACCGATACCCGATGCCCATATCACACCGATACGGTCGTGGTCCAGCTTCTCATCATTAAGCTTCGCATGCTCTACAGCCTCTGTAGCGGCAACAACTGCCAACTGAGAGAAACGGTCTAGCTTACGGGCTTCTTTACGGTCAAAGTGATCCAGCGGATCATATCCCTTCAGCTCGCAGGCAAACTTCGTTTTGAATTTCTCTGCGTCAAATTGTTTAATGAAATCGGCGCCTGACACGCCATTAGCTAGCCCATCCCAATATGCGGATGCGTTATTACCTAATGGGGTAAGGGCGCCGATGCCCGTTACAACTACTCGTCTTAACGGATAATTCATTTAAACAAATTCAGGTTACTGAAAAGGATTCGATTGATTACTTAACGTGCTCTTCCAGGTAAGATACAGCCTGGCCAACAGTTGTAATAGTTTCTGCTTGCTCGTCAGGAATAGAAATGTTGAATTCTTTTTCAAATTCCATGATCAATTCTACTGTGTCAAGAGAATCAGCTCCAAGGTCATTAGTGAAGCTAGCTTCAGGGTTAACCTCTGATTCGTCAACACCTAGTTTATCCACGATAATTTTCTTAACGCGATTTGCAATTTCAGACATGATTTATGCAATTTAATTTATGGTGCAAAAATATACTTTTTAGCAAAACGGAAAAGCATATTCTAAATTTCTTTCGTTTATAGCCAAAAAAGTTTGAACATGTAAATATAGTCTATAATACGTTCGAGGCATTTTTTCGCTCTTCTATAATGTGTCCATCCTTCATTACCAGCACTCTATCGGTCATTTCCGCCAGTTCTTCATTATGGGTTATCATTATAAAGGTTTGTCCTAACTCGTCCCTTAAGTTAATAAATAAACTGTGAATTGCCTCAGCATTTGCACTATCTAGGTTACCAGTAGGCTCATCTGCCATTATTATTGATGGCTTATTGATGAGTGCGCGAGCTATAGCTACACGTTGCTGCTCACCGCCTGATAGCTCTGATGGCTTATTATATATGCGGTCTTTCAGCCCCACGGTGTCTAATATTGCTTCCCCTTCTTTCATTGCCTCTGCTTTGCTTTTGCCGTTTATCCATAAAGGGATACATACATTCTCTATGGCGCTGAACTCCGGCAGTAGATGATGGAACTGAAATACAAAGCCTATATGTTTATTGCGAAAGGCAGCCTGTTTTTTAGATGGCAGGCTGAAGATGTCTGTATTATCTATTAATACCTTCCCACTATCAGGTTTGTCTAGCGCACCTAGTATATGTAATAAGGTACTTTTGCCCGCTCCTGACTGTCCTATGACAGAAACTATCTCTCCTTTGTCAACGGAAAGTGAAACTCCATTCACAACCGTAAGGTTGGAATACTTTTTGATTATGCTATTAGCAGTAAGCATGGTGTAAATATGTTTCAATTTGTCAGTTTACCCAAGTTTTTTTATATAATACTTAGGATGTAGCG
>CAZPDA010000254.1:0-3682 GCA_964585115.1 uncultured Flavipsychrobacter sp. | reverse complement strand
GCAATAGACTGGCGTTGAGTGGTACACCGCTACAGAACAACACCTTTGACCTGTATGCGCAGATGAACTTCCTGAACCCGGGAATACTTGGTAGCAGAGAGTTCTTTATGAATGAATTTGCAACCCCTATTGATAAGTTCCAAGAAAAAGAGGTGAAAGATCAGTTGAAAAAGCTGACCTATCCTTTCTTACTAAGACGTACCAAAGAACAGGTGGCAAAAGACCTTCCGGAAAAAACAGAAACATTTATCTATTGCGAAATGGGTAAAGATCAACGGAAGATATACGACTCCTACCGCAATGCGTATAAATCGCAGATATTGGGGATGATCGAGCAGCAGGGTATGCAACGCTCTCAGCTACATATCCTACAAGGGCTTACCAAGCTTAGACAGATATGTGATTCTCCGGCTATATTAAAAGACGAAGAGCACAAAAACCACTCTGTGAAGCTGGATGAGTTGAGCAGAGAAATATCTGAAAACGTTGGGCAACATAAGGCTTTGATCTTCTCCCAATTCTTAGGTATGCTAGGCCTTATAAGGGAGCATCTGGAAAAAGAAGGCATTCCATATGCCTATTTTGACGGTAGTACTACTTCTACCGAAAGAGAAAAAGCAATACAGAAATTCCAGAATGAGGAAGATTGCCGTGTATTCCTGATCTCCTTAAAAGCAGGTGGTATCGGTCTTAACCTTACGGCTGCAGATTACGTATACATCGTAGACCCGTGGTGGAACCCTGCTGTAGAGCAACAAGCCATTGACCGTACGCACCGTATCGGGCAGACGAAGAATATCTTTGCTTACCGACTGATCTGTAAGGACACGATAGAAGAGAAGATGATGATACTACAGGAGCGTAAACGTGCGCTGGCTACAGAGCTGGTATCAGACGATAATGCATTCCTTAAGAAGCTGAATGAGGAGGATATTGCCTTCCTATTCAGCTAATAACGATTTCAATAAAATTTATGGTAATAAAAAAGCAGGCTATTTAGCCTGCTTCCATACTTTTAAGCTTTCGCAATTGGCAAACTCCGGATCGAGCTTTACATAGAAGCTAGGAGCTCTTCTGGCGATCCATTGTTGTAGTTTGTCTGCTTTCTTCTTATTAAGTGCAGCAGCCTGTATGCGTGCATAATCTTCTTCCATATTGGCGATGTGCGGCTCTGTAATATCTTTCAGCATTACAATGCGGCAAGATACCGTACCGCGCTGTGTTTTAAACTGCATCGGCTTTGATATACTACCTTTCTTCATCGTATCGATCATTAGCGCCAATGCAGGATCTAATGTGCTGATGTCTAACAATGTGCTTCCGGTTTGCGGATCGGTAAGCATACCGGCGGTACGAGAAGACATCTCGTCGGTAGAGAATTTACCAACGGCAGCTTCAAAAGATAATTTACCGGCAAGTATTTCTTGTCTTACACTATCCAGTTTCTTCATAGAACGTGCATAGTCTTGCGGAGTATACTCCGGACTAATAAGGATGTGGCGTACATCTGCCTCATCACCCTTACGCTGTATCATCTGTATGATGTGGTAACCGAATTGAGTTTTCACAACAGGAGATATCTCCCCATTCTGTAGCTTGAAGGTTGCAGATACAAACTCCTGAGCCCAGCCGCCACCTTTGCGAGTTACACCGTCTACACGTCCACCATTATCGCGGCTACCTGGGTCATCACTATGGATGGCTGCTTTTACTTCAAAGCTGGCACCATCTATAATTTCCTGACGTATTTTCTCTAATTCTTCTCGTGCTATCTCGTCCATAGCAGGGCTTACCTGTGGATCAATAATGATCTCTGCCATCTCTACACTTGCAGGTATCGGCGGTAAGCTATCTTTAGGGATGCCTTGATAGAAATTCAGCACCTCGGCAGGCGTTACCTGTACATTCTCAAGTATCCTACCCTGCATGCGCTCTGCCAACATCATTTCTTTGATGATCTTACGGTTGTCCTGTTTCAATTGGTACAGGCTCTTGCCGGATATCTCTTCCAAACGCTCTTTTGAGCCATATAAGGAGATGTAGTAACGGATACGATTATCCAAAGTACCGTCTATCTCTTCTTCGCTGATCACAACACTGTCACGCTCTGCTTGCTCTACCAGCATCTTTTGCAAGATCATCTGCTCCATCATACCACATACGGTCTCATCCGTAATGTCCATATTCTGTTCTTGCATCTGCTGCACCTGAATATCAACGTCAGATTGTAGGATGATCCTGTTTTTACCCACTATGGCTATGATCTTATCCAGCGTTTCGGGTTCTCCTTGTGCTGACGCGATAATAGGTAATGCCAAGAGTTGCGCTATGATCAATAAAGAAAATGTATAGCTGCGTTTTAATATGTTGCGCTTGTTATTTGTCATTGGTCTGTTCTGATAAATAGACATGTAGGCTGGCAAAAGTACCATATTTACTGTCTTATGGAACTATATATTCAGGATTTTAACGTTTAGGATAGCTATCGCTTTCTAAAAATGCCATCAACCTCTTTCTCATTATAGAAATCTTCCTTCAAAGGATGGTAGGGATTCTGCTGTAGCCAGCTCTGGAAGGCAGGTATAGCTTCCTGGTGAAACTTGTTCCAAGCCTCATACTGCTGTGGATTTTCAGCCTTGCCGAGTAACCATTGATTATAGCTGTCAAAATAGCCGTTGCGTATCAGGAAGTCGTGACGACTAAATAGCGTGTAAGGGTACTTACGTGCATACTCCTCTACCCAGTTCATCATAAAGCGGGTACGAAGCATGATCAGGTTTTCTGTAGTAATACCGTCGCTGATTACGGGCGATAGTTTGATATAAGTATCATATACTGCTTTTTCAAAATCCATATTTTTGGAAGACTTGCTACCGAATTTTGGTATCTCCCCTGTTGCTAAGGAGTTGAAAAGCTGACCATAAGCAGTTAATAGCATTTTTCGGGTATCATTTGCACGAGGGGTATACTGTTCTATATTAATGAAGGTTTCTGCATATAATATGGCCCACACGGTTTTGTTGGTATTCATATAAGTACGTGCCGCATCATAATAATTGACATGGTAGGTAGGATCATTCTCTATACCATCCAGCCAAGACTCTAACGCATATACGATCTCCCCATCCGTCTCGTACATCAAGCCCATTTCGTGATAAAGCAGACCCGAGTTCGGATATTCGGTGATACCCTTTTTTAGGATATTCTTTGCCTTCTTTTGCTCGTTGGTAGCCAATAGAGAAGCTGCCATGATGCGATAAGCTTCCGCATCAGCTTCTCCACTTTTGATCAAAGGCTCCAAAGTAGTAATCGCCTCATTATAACCTTTTGCTAAGTAATAGGTATGTGCCAGCTCTCTATGCAATAGTGGAATATTAGGAGCAATACGTATAGCCTGCTGGTACATGATGACCGCTTGGCGCAAATTGCCCTGTGAGTGGTACTCCCGTGCTTGTTTGTACATCTGCTCTACCTCAGGGGTAGGCCATATAGTCTGTGCATTAGCAGAGGATATACCCGCCAATAGCATGAAAGCTAGTAAGAAACGTTGCAAGATATGCTGCATAACAGATGCGAAAATACCTTAATTCTGGCGAGAATACACATGGATTTCAGCCTTTTTGCCTCTAGCCTGTTGGTTATAACTTTTTATTATTGTTAAGTTGATGGGATAGTAGTGGAA
>CAZPDA010000253.1:0-3693 GCA_964585115.1 uncultured Flavipsychrobacter sp. | reverse complement strand
TCCATCAGCACCTGCTTGTAATATCTTCTGTATAATAATAGGAGAACGGTACATGGATAAAAATACTACTTTAATTTCTCTTGAGATTTGTTTAATCTTCAATAATGTGTCATACCCACTCATCTGTGGTAGTGCATAGTCAATAATGCAAATGTCCGGATGATGAGATGATGATTTGATCTTTTTGATCAGGTCATTACCTGTAGATGTGTCAATAGAAACGGAGATGCCTTTTTGCGTATTAAGGTAATATTTGAGCGCACTACGTGTAATAACGTGCGCATCTGTAAGTGAGATGCAGATAGTTTCTGACATGGTTTATAGAGTTTAAATGGTTATAGGTTATAGTATAGATAGTGATATTATATGAAAAATGCAAATATTCGTAGGGGGATTTTTTTTAGTTGATCAACTGTTGTACGACATTGGTGCGAAGAATACATTTGTTCTAACAACAAACCGAAACCTATCATGACATGAATTTCCTACCTCGGATATTACCCATCAGTATAATTATATCCCATTCACTTTAAAACCTAAAACTTAATTTGTTATGAAAACAAACCTCAACCCACAGCGTAATGCTGTACCTAGAAAAACAGTTAAGAAGTTATTAACTTCTCTCGCATTATGCGGTGCCGGTATTTTAGCCATACAAAACGCAAATGCACAACCATTTGACCCTACCTGTCTTAGTACATCAATTGATATTAGTACAGGGTTAGATAATGCAGGGTCTACAATACCTTACCCTACAGGAACAGTAGTGAATGATCCTTATTGGATGATCACAATGATGCCAACCAATACGATTACGATTAATGCACCACTTTGTGCTAAGCTTGTTGATGCTACTGAAGTTTCGTCAGGTTCATTCGGTACACGTACTGTAGCAGGTGCAGCCTACATAAGTTTTGCACCAATACCTACAGCTGCTAATTACGGAAGTGGTTGTGGCGTATTCCAAACCTATAACCATAGTGCTCCGGGAGGACCAATTAATAATGCTGATCCGATCAGGTTTACAAGAAAGTTCTATATAGACGGGGCATCTCCTGTATCTGTTACCATTGATATGGATGGGTATGGTGATGATATCGTTTTTATGGCTGTTGATGCTACACCTGGCACGCCAATTTATAATAATGGTGCGGGGCATGCTAATAACATTTATTATCAAGCAACTACGTCAACAACTGTTTCACCTATGAGTGCGACGAAGACAATTACTTTGTCTCCGGGGATGCATACCATTGATATGGATCTTTATGATATCTCACTTATTAGAACAGGGTTAAGTATTCATGGTACAATTACTACCAACTCTTCTGTACTTGCAGAGAACTCTTGCTATGGAGAGAATAATTGTGACGATGTAGTAGGCGGATGTTCTGATGAATGTTATTGGAAAGTAACAGGTAATCACATACTTAACGGTAATAATAAGTTCGGTACTTTGGATGATTACGGTGTAGACATCATTACCAATGGTATTGACAGAGGTGTCTTCACTCCTGGTGGTGCTGCTCCAGGTGGATCATTCTTCGGATGGAACACAATGGCACCAACGTCTATACTTCATGTAAACTGTGATGGTAATCATGATGACGGTTCAGGTATGTCTGATGTTCGTTTTGAAAATCTTGAGCACGGCGATGGTAATATCCTAGTGATAGATGATATGGGTCATGTATTCAGAACCGACTATCGTATCGAAGATATTATAAACGGTGGTGGTGCTGATGATCCAAGATTGAAAGGTGCTAATATTTACGATCTGTACGAAGAAGAAAAAGCTAAAGTACAACAGCTGGAAAGTCAAATGTCTCAAATACAAGCAAGACTTGATGCTATGGAAAACTGTTGCTCTGGCAAAGGTGCTTCAACAGATGGTGGTTCAACTACAGTAAATGACGTTCTATATCAAAATACCCCAAACCCTTTCGGTAATAAAACAAATGTGTCTTACTACATACATGATATGAAAGTAGGTGCATACATAGCAGTGTATGACATGAAAGGTTTGGAAATGAGTCGTTATGATATTACACAAAAAGGTGACGGAACTGTTACTATTAATAGCGATGGTATGTTGTCAGGTATGTATACATACTCTCTTGTAGTAGATAACCGTATCGTTGATACTAAAAAAATGGTTCTTTCAAAAGAAGACTAATTATTAAATTAACTGATGGGATATAAAGCGGGTAGCATATGCTACCCGCTTCTTTTGTATCTATAAATTTTAAGTTTTTATAAACAGACATATGGTGCTGATTTAAATTTATATCCATTTGTAAAGTCTATATTAGAGGTACTTATCTCTCTGCTTATGAAACTCAATCCTCTTCAGTTCATTATCACACTTCTTTCTGTCGTATTATTTTCCTGTAATTCAAGCAACCAGTTAGAGGTCAATAAAGAAAACTTTGATCAACCTATAGCACAACAGCAAAACCTGGTATTTGCGTTTAATAAAGATGTCTTTCCTGATAGCATGTTATACAAGTGGGATAGTACGGAATATGTAACCTTTTCTCCTGCAGTAGAAGGTGTCTTTCGTTGGAGTAGTTCCAGCGAGCTAATATTCTCTCCTGCTAAAGGCTTTTTGCCGGAGACGGAATATAAAGCTACCCTAAACAAGAGCATCCTGCGCTTAAGTAAGTATAACTATAGTCTGAAAGATAAAGAGCTTAGTTTTCATACTATACCATTGACAATGACAGCAGGTAACGTGTCGTGGATAAGAGGACAGAGCATGGCAAATGTGATGGTACAATTGGATGTAGATTTTAACTACGATGTAGATGTAGCGGATGCCGCTGCTCATATAAAGCTTGCCTCTGAGAAAAAAGATGTGGCAACTACCGTGCTTAATAAAGGCGTAGGCAGGAGAGTATCCCTACAATTTGCTCCATTAACAGAGCTTGATGAAACTAAGCCTCTAAATATTAAAATAGAGAAAGGAATTAGTATTGCAGAAGGGAAAGTAAAATCAGGACTGGATACGCTAGTTGAAGCATTTGTACCCAGTCGTGTTAATTTAGCGATCATTAATCTTACCAGCCAGCATACAGGTTTGCAAGGTATTGTTACTATAAATACATCTCAACCGATAGATGAAGCAGAGCTGAAGAAAAAAATTAAGCTAACACCTTCGGTACCTTATGAAATAGAAACAACCGAATCTTCCATCATACTTACCAGCGATAAGTTTGCCGTTACAGATAAATACGAAGTGGATATATCAAAAGATATAGAAGGCCTATTTGGTGGTAAAATGAAAGAAGACTTTGTTGGTGAGATATCTTTTAAGGAGTTAGAGCCATCTATAAGTTTTACAAGTACTAATGGCATGTTTCTATCTACAAAAGGGAATAGAAATATCACCTTGGATATTGTAAGTATTCCAAAGGTGAAAGTGACGATCTATAAGATATACGAAAACAATATTGAACATTTCTTACGCAGAGGTACATCATATGGTTATGATTACGATGAAGAAGATGATTATCATAGCTACAACTATTATAATACTGAAAGGTATGGCGATGAAGTATTCTCAAAGGAGTATGAGACGGCTAAGCTACCAAAGAATAATGCTGTCAGCATTCTAAATTTAGATTTTAGAGATAAGATAAAGTCTTATGATGGTACGTATATAGTGAAGGTTGAATCTACCGACAAGTCTTG
>CAZPDA010000252.1:0-3748 GCA_964585115.1 uncultured Flavipsychrobacter sp. | reverse complement strand
GGTATATACACTTCATCATACCATTGAGATACGTTAGTGTAATGTAATAAATAGCAATACCGGCTGGCATCGTAACTACCTGATACCCACGAGCCGGATTGTTTATAAATAAAAGGTTGGTCTGATGAGTAAGAATAGAGTCTATTTTTATCTATCGTGAGTGTAAACTGTCTTAATGTATTACTATCAGCTATATGACTGCCCAATTCAGAACGTTCTAGATCTAATCGGTAAATGCCTATATACTCTTCACCATAGTTATCGTTACAGGATTTAACCAGTAAAAAGATAACTAGCATCAAAACGCCTACCCATAAAACGGTCTTGAGATCTTGTTTCAAAGCTTAATAAAATACTATTAATAATGACTCCGTAATTATTACTTAAATGTAGTACTTCTACTTCTCAATCTTATACAATAACTCCTTTGTAATATCTACATCAACAGACTTTTGTTGGGGTGGGTCTAGCCATTTGTAGATGTATAATGTTGCACTGTCTTCTTCTAAAATGATATTGTCACCGTTAGGTATAGATAGCAAATTGATATCGCCTAAATAATTATTGCAATACAGCTTTGTACTATCAGTAATGGTAAGATTATCTCGCAAAACAAAACCATGGTTAGTAAACAGTTCTTCTGCTTTGTAAAGATGATATTTGCTAACAAAATCACTAAAGTTAACTAGGCTATCCATCTGAGGATAGTTGATGAATTGATACACTTCATTGTCAATAGACTTAAGATAGAGGGTATCACTTGTTATCACAAAATCGAACATCCAAGCAGAATCCAGTCCAAGGCTCTCGCTAGTTAAGGATACAGAAAATGTATCATTGCTTTTAACAGCTATATCATAGCCACCAAAGTCTATATTATTTACAAAGCTTTCAACCTTAGTAGGCTTATCAGAATTGAACATCAATATTTTACGAGCGCCACCTATAGCACATTTGCAAGGCAAGCTTTGTGACAAACAAGAATCATAGTTTGTGCTTACCCAATATTTTTTGAAGTGAGTATGCTTAGTTTCATTAGTATCATCGCTCTGCGGAACACTACAGGATAGTAAAAATATGATAGGTATTATTAGGTAAACAGCTTTCATATTATAGTACTTTCACTACGAATATAACGAAGGAATATTAAAGTACTAAGCATACAAACACGTAATTCAACAGTACTATATAAAGCGTCAAAGCACTTATCCTTAATAAAAACACAACATTAGGTCTTAGCTTTACTTATAGTTTTGCAGCCTTTATATTTTGTGAATGAAGCGATACCTGACCATACTGGCTTGCCTACTCTGCTTGCAGACCATAGCAGCAGACAGTACCCGTACAAAGACCTTTAGCATACTACCCGTGCCTGCATTCGGCTACTCGCCAGAAACAAGGACCTATATCGGTGCAGTTACCTTGTTTACCATCGATCCTTATAAAGACAGCCTTACCAGAACATCCAACGCCAAACTGGAATTCAACTATACTTGGAACAAGCAGATAATCATAGAAACCGGGTGGAACTACTTCTTTAAAGAGGAAAAATGGTTCACGAAAGGATTGGTACAGTATAGTAAATTCCCCGACAGATATTGGGGTATTGGCAATAACACACCCGAAAGCAACGAACTGCTGTATAGTAGCAACAGAATAGTGGCAGATGCTTATGGCTTTAAACGTATAGGCAAAGGCTTATTTACAGGACCTAACGTTAAATACATCAGCTATACCAATGTAAGTGCGGATACCGTAATACCCTACCCTGAGCTAAAAGGCAATTCATCTTTCGGGATAGGTTATAGTGTAGTGAAGGACACTCGGAATAACCTACTGAACGCTACCGATGGTGTATACCTTAACCTGCAATTGGGCTATGTATTTCAGCAGCAGTACACTGAGGCTCTATTGGATGCACGCTACTATAAAACATGGGATAATAAGTATACATTGGCAACCCGCTTTGTCAGTGATATGAACTTTGGCAATGTACCTTTCTACGATATGGCGTATCTGGGTGGCGATAAGTTTGTGCGTGGGTATTACTACGGCAGGTATAGAGACAAGCAGCTAAGCACGTTGCAAACTGAGTTTCGCTTCAAAGCTATATGGCGATTTGGTGCAGCTGTATTCGGTGGGGTATCACAGGTATATCCAAACTATTCTGCCTTTGCAGTAGGTAATGTAAAGTATAACTATGGCGGTGGTATACGCTTTGAGATAGATAGAAAAGAACACATCAACCTAAGACTGGACTATGCTGTAGGTGAAGGCGGTAATAATGGGTTCTATATATCATTTGGGGAGTCGTTCTAAACCAACTCCACTTCTGATAGTTTTTCCTTCGCTCCATCTTTAATACCATAGAAGCAAGCACTATACACCTCAAAAGAGTCGTACTTAGCCAATAAGCGTTTGCAAAGCTGGTCTAGGCGAATGTCCTCAACCAGTTCTTCAGCATCCTCATCTTCCATTTGTAGTATCTGCTGTTTCAGTTCTTCGCTGGCTTCCATATCCTGCTCTATTGAGGCAAATATCTCTTTGAACACAGGGGTGTGATTGCCCAGCCCAAAATCGAAAATGGTCTCCAACAAGGTATCCTCGTCTGAAAAAGAATTATTTCTGATGAACATAAACGATGCTATTACTGCACGAAAGTATTGAAAGCTTAGGAGAAATGGGAGTAGTTATAAATACTATGTGGAACAAATATTTTGTGGCACATAAGTATTGTGCTTATCATTGCAATAGCAAAAACTTTACCAAATGAATAACGCAAGCATTAGCCTATTGATCGTACGCCTGAGTGTGGGTATACTTATGCTTTTTCACGGTGTGGGTAAGATACGATATGGCATAAGCGGTATAGAAGAAATGCTGGCGGGTAAGGGTATTCCTGAGTTCATAGCCTATGGCGTGTACTTGGGCGAGATAGTTGCACCACTGATGATCATACTGGGTTTTAGAACAAGGTTGGCGGCATTGATGCTACTCATCAATATGTTGGTCATCATCTTCATAGCTCACCCTAATGATATATTGGCCATAACAGGTCATGGAACTTGGAAGCTAGAACTCGCGGGGTTCTACCTAGCAGGTAGTTTAGTGCTGCTTATTTCAGGGGGCGGTAAATACGGATTATCTCATAAGAAGAAATGGGATTGATGTAATCATTTATTTTAATCCTCAGGCGGTAGCGGCATACCATCAATTCTTTTAGAAGGATATTCAGGCACAGACCTATACCTGTTCTTTCTTTTAAGCTTCATGAATTCTAAATTTGGCAATTAATGTACATTATTTGTACTCCTCCATCTCAATAGACTCGATTTTACCTACACTATCATTAATAACTAAAAAAGTAAACCTTTCCTTTCCCATAAACCCATCGAGATAAACTACTTTATAAATTTGAGAAAATTCATTTGTAGTAACACCATTTCTTGTTTTTCTAGATATCTCATTCCTTTCTAGTTCGTAGCTAGAAACTCCACCTTTTACTTTCATAAGTTTGGCAATGTGCTTCTTATATTTCTCAATAGTGACATCCTCAAAAAAACTATCGCTGAATAAAGTCATAGTTGAATCAGCATGCTCATTTTTCAGATACTCATAATATTGAGTAGTATATTTTGATGCCAACGGCTCAAACTTATCAACTTTTTCAAAAGACTCACAAGAAGGGAAAAAGAAAAAACTTACAGTTAAAAGTAATAATGTAAAAAATCTCATATCAGTTTATACT
>CAZPDA010000251.1:0-3817 GCA_964585115.1 uncultured Flavipsychrobacter sp. | reverse complement strand
ATGTAAAACATCTTTTAAACTTTACAGTACTTTTGTACTAAATTTTATTATTAACTTTTTTAAAAACAGCTATGAACTCCCTAGTTGTACGATTAAAGATCTTCCTAGACTATAAGCAACTCGGCATATCTGAGTTGTCCGTACTGTTGGGCTACAAATCGCCCCAAAAGCTTTATAGGCTTTTCAATACTGAGAATGCCAGCCCTAGCTGCCAGATCATAGAAGACATAGCCGAAAAGTTTTATGACCTGAATCTCAATTGGTTATTCACAGGTCGTGGTCAGATGATCGCTAGTAATGAATCTAATATTGACTACAAAGAAAAATACTACGAATGTCTACTAGACAAAGAGAAACTTTATAAGAAGCTAATTACTAGTTAGTATCAATAGTATCACAACCGGCCTATTATCCTCTCTGCATATCATATAAGCAGTATCCCCTCGCCACATACTACAAGAAGCGTCAAAGAACTATTACCTTTTTTTACAAAAAAATAATTACAACATGTTTGAACTTAGTGCCCATTTTCACTGAACACTTTGAACGTACAAACACTCTTTCCACTACCATTAACTAACTGAACTATATAGAGACCATCAGCGTATCCTCCCATGTTAATTTGCTTGACCCCTAGACTTGCATGATGTGCTTGTAAGATCTTTCCAGTGACATCACAAAGCCTAATATATTTAACAGTCTCGTCATCTACCCTTATGTTTACCAGGTCCGTTACAGGATTTGGATATACAATGCCGCATGCCACTCCTATATATATGGTAACATATGCTAGATTAGACTCATCACCATCCTCATCGTATATTTTATAGGTGAATTGATCTATACCTCCGGCATGATCGTATGGTACGTATTCTAAAACACCGTGACGTCTCTTAGACACATAACCTTGCCAAGGCTGCTGAAATATTTTGATGCTATTAGTATCAAAAGGAGAACAAGCGGGTAGGTCGTTATTTACAACAGGGATCTTAACTGTACTGTTCTTATGAACAAAAGCAGAATCATCAAGTGCTAGCATATCCTTTTTTATTACGATCACTTTTTCTGACTCACCTGACTTGCAACCATTATTATTATATGCTACTGCAGTGTATGCACCTGTTTCTGTAACCATAACAATGTTGGTATCAGTTCTTTGAAAAAAAGACGTGTTTCTATACCACTTATAGTAATCTGTATACTCTGACTGGGCTGATACATACACAGTATCACCCGGACAGATCATAGTTTTCTTACCATTTGTTTGCGCATTGGCATAGAATGTAGCCACTAACAATGCTATAAATAGTATAGAACGGATCATTTCTTTTTTTTTGGTTTTGGGTAGAAACCACAGGAGATGCTTGCTCAACTCCCGTGGATTGTAATTACATTATTGGTTTACTGGATAGATATACCTGGCGTTGTTGGTGTCGCATTTACAATCACACTAGTATTATCACCACCGCTACATGTACTCAACTTAGAACCACCATTACCAGACGGTAAACTATAGGTAACTGTTACTGCATAAGCAGTACTACCGACACTCGTTCCTGATGAGAATGTAAGCTGATTACTATTAGTACCTGTAGGGCTTCCACCAGCAGTCCATGCATATTGATCTGCTGCCACACCCGTAGGTAATGTAAGACCTCCTACAGTTGCTGTTAATGTTACTGATGTTGAGTTATTAGCACAATACGGACCACCATTGCCTGATATAGCTACTTGTATCTCAGGCAATACATATACACTGAAAGTGTCTACCTCTGACCAACAACCTGCACTATCTTGAACCTTTAAAGTATACTGTTTAAGTGTAAATGAAGTACCACCTAAAGTTGGTGCTGTAACACTAGCACTAGTTGTTGTAGCTATTGGATTTGAGGAACCTCCTATCTCCTCCCATTCATAATTGTCATGTGTTGTGTCATCAGGTACCATTGTAAAACTAGTACCCGAACATACATAGAATGTATTTGCATTCTGAGCAATTGATAACCCTACAGTTGCAACAAGCAACGTAATACTAAGCGTAACTTTTTGGATCATTTTTTTCATAATAAGCGTATTAAAAAGTGAGAAATAAACTGATTCGGTTTTGTGTCTTTTATGATCCTGTTTATGGGCCCAAATGTATTGGTGGTGTATCCGGTAGCGAGTTCACCTTTAAAGTGACCTCATCTGATGTCACGGATGCTTGAGAAGAAGGGCATGCACCTCCCGTTATCTCAACTCTATACTTCGTACCATCTATACTTTCAGGTGTATTATTTATCGTTAAAGAAGTTGTTGTACTAGTATTTATCCAGTTAGGCGAGTCAAAATATTGCCATTGATAACTCAATGAATCTCCTGTAGCCGTAACACTGAACATCGCAGGGCTTCCTGCACATACAGTATCACCTGTAGGTTGTGCTGTTATTACAGGAGCATTGGTCACACGTTTTATATCATATATACGTGCCCCACCTCCTAATATATTTGCACCTATACTTGCCAAATTATTGAGTGATATTTTCACGCGATCGAACTGACCACCGGGAGTAATATTTACATAAAAAGGTGTATTATCTCCCAACAGCCCTAGCAGATCAACAGAAAGTAAATCAGACAATGACATAGAAGTACCCACCTGAGTAGTATCGTTATAGGCGGTGAGTGTTAGATTAGATAAAACGCCAACAGTAAGTGCACTGAGTGGTAGTGATAGCCTTGCAGTCACTACGTCAGAGCTATTACCATCACCATTGAACAGAATTGTTTGAGAAACAGATGTTGCAATACCTAGTGCACCACTTGTTATTCTTGAATACGTTGTAGTATCATTATCTATTGCATATTGTGGATTTTCTACTGCAGAATCTATAGCCAGTAAACTAGTAGTTGAACCAAGGTTTAGATTAACACCTTCTGTCTCACCAGGAGTCGTAAATATTGGGATACCACAGTCTGTACCTGTAGGAGCAGGATAATAAAATGCTGAATATACAGTAACATCTAACTCTCTGTCTAAGCTTAATAGATTAAGTCCGGGAGCAAAAGCCACATTAAGTCTAACCGAATTATAATTTGCGTCTGGCGTTACTGCTATATACCATACTCCATCTTCATCTATTAAAAACTCTGTAAGCGTCCCCCCTATAGTACCTGCAGCAGAACCTACATTTTCACTACCACTACCAGACAAAGAGTAGTTACTTGCTCCGCTATATCCCCTACCCGTTATATCATATACATTAGATAACCCCAGTAGTCCCCCAACAGGAACACTTAAACCAGAAATTGTAGGTGCCGAACCTATTCTGAAATATGTAGTTAGCCCTGAAGATATTATTGCGTTACTAGCATTTCTAAACTGTATATAAGCATCACCTCCTGACAAGCCTGCCAGAGTTCTCTCTGCTGTAACTGTTGTTGGGTTACTTGTTGGTAAGCTTAATATTGTATCACCGTAGTAGAATTGTAATGTACTAACTGGGAAACCCGAGTTGTGCGCTTGCATTGGGGAAGAAAGACCTGCATTACCTGTACCTAGTAATGCATTATAAATATCTCCCGTTTTGTTGCCGGTAAGATAATTGGCAGTTTGAGCTGATACTTTTGCGTATATATTTAATAATACCACAACCATAAGTACCAGGCATTTAACCCGATATGACCTCTCTTGTTGCATTGTTGTAATTCTTTCCTCTGACACAAAGAACTAAAACATGTTTTATTCAAAATCAAAGCAACAAGTCCGTTAACAACCGTATAACAATCGATTAACTAACCATTAACATATAACCTGATATATTAATTTAAATAAACA
>CAZPDA010000250.1:0-3819 GCA_964585115.1 uncultured Flavipsychrobacter sp. | reverse complement strand
ATTATAAAGAGCTATCAGAGAAACAACTTGCCAATATTTTTAAGAATTATAATCTTATCGAGTCTAAAATTCAAACCGTAAACGGCAAGGAAAGAATACATTTTTTATATACAGGAGATCAGGGTGGGAATACGCTTAAGTTTGAGCAGTATGGTTGGATGATCGATGGCTCTGTCTATATCATTACTTTCACAACCGAAAAGAGCACCTTTAATATTTATAAAGAAACAGGGCAAAGGATACTCAACTCTTTTAACATAAAATAAGTACAGGCGATGCATTGCATCGCCTATATCAATATTCATCTCTATATGTATATTACATTGCTGCTGTCCAACTGTCAGCAGATGCTTTATTAGATTGTATAGTTGGCATAAAGTTGGTAATAACTACTTGTAGGTCTTTATTGCCTACAGATTGTTTACCGCGCTCAAAAAGGTTGATCAACTCACCATCTAATGAGGCTACTTTTTTAGCAAAAGCATTATCCCATGCCATCCCTGCTGATGCATCTACAGATGCATTCTCTTCATCATTAAGGTCAGGTAGTCCGTAACCATGTACTTGTGCAAAGGTGTTTACCTCATTTCTAAGCTCTTTGTGTTGTGCCAGCATATCTTTAGATGCTTGCATCATATCTGCATTAGTACAGTTTTTAGTGCCGGCTTCTAATATTGCTATTTGCTTAGTGTTGGTCTCTATCACAGCAAAAAGGAAGTCTTTTTCAGTAAGTGGACTCATGTCTTTCTGCGTAGCATCATCTTGGGTTGCATTAGGTTTGTTGGCAGCCATGGACTGTACCTCATCATATGTTTTTACGACCTTTCCATCTTGGTCTACAATGTTACCATCTTTATCAAAAGACTGACCATTCTCCAGCAAGTACTTATACGCTATAAGTGTTGTGTCAGAGGTCATGTCTTTAGCTGTTTTTTCACCACAACCATCGCAAGATGCAAAGAATGTAGTACCTGCGAGTGCAATTCCTAGTATTACTTTTCCGATCGTTTTCATAAAATATATGTTTTGGTTATCTGTTTAACTATTCAACACAATAACCGCCTAAAAAGTTTACAAAAACGATCAACATTTATAGGGTGTCAGTGTAGATTTACAGTAATACTTAGTCTATATTGTTGTTTTACAATGCCTTGTATAGGTGTGGATTTACTTGATAGTAAAGCTCATTTTTGTTTTGATCTTATCCTTTTCTATTTCGTTAGCATCTTTGATCTCAAACAAACGGTTGAGTCTGTTTGCAGCAAAATCGTATACAGAACCACCTAGAGCGATGGTGTAGTTTCCCTTCTGCCATTTAGTATTTGGGGTGATAAGAAAAGTGTCGTCACTATTAGATGTAATACTACAAGCTACTTTTTTACCTGATTCGTCGTAGACTGTCGTTCCTGCTATTACAGATGCATGGTCCATTCCTTCAGAGAAGTTTAAGCTAATGGCTTTTTCTGTATTAGCTATAGCATAGCTTTTTTGCAAGAGGGATGCTTTAGGTATTGCTCGGTCTTCCCCTTTTACAAAGTAGGTTTGCTGGTAATCGCTTTTTAGTGGGTTGCCATTGATATCTTGTATTTCTTTGGATACTTTGATAGTGTAGCGTTTTGCGGAGTCAAATAACGGGCTTTCAAAATGTATGCCGTTCTTTACTCTACCTGGGTGTATCATCAGCACCAGTAGTTTACTGTTGTCCAGCCAGAAAGATCTTTGTCGCCATGCTCTTGGTATTTCAGTTCCGTTATGGTCAAATACCTTTATGAACTGGTAAGCATGTTCGTCATTTTGCATCGGCTGATCGAAACGTACATGAAAGTAAAGCGTATTGTATGGAATAGTGTCACCCAACGGGTAGGTGGTCACTACCTCTGCTGCAACGTCTGATGTAGGGTGCTGTGGTGTAGAGAAACGTTTGGTATGTTCTTTATTATTTGTTTTGTAAACAACCTCGTAAGATTGCTCATAGCCTAGCTTGTAGAGTGTGGTGTAGCTAAGCGTATGCTTATTCAGGTCGTAACGCCCGGCAACAGGCAAACTAGCTCTCTTGCCATTTTGTAATAGGTATAAAGCAAGTACATGCTTACCTTCTTTACTTATATCTTTTTGTACTGTTGTAAGGTCTTCATTTGTTAATTCAACAGTAACTATGGGTTTCATTTCTTCAACTCCTGTTACTTTAATTAATTCACCCGCAGTTGCCTGCAGGTGAATTAGAAAAGTAAAGCATAATGATAAAGCGGTCTTAATATTCATGCTTATTTAATAGTTAGCTTACTTGTTAGTTTTTCTCCGTTGTCAAGCGTTACGTTCACAGTATATATACCTGAAGATAGGCTGTTCACATCAAGTGTAGCATTGTTGCTGTTGATGCTTTGTGTAAGTGCTACACTACCACTCATAGATACTATACTTGCTGATGCATTTTGTGTATTAGCAGGTAGAGCTATCGTAACAGTGCTGGTAGCAGGGTTAGGATACATATTCAATACTTTGACCGTATTGATATTGTTAATGCTTGTTGGCGGAGGTGTCTCTGTAGACATTTGCTCTAGTTTAAGTGCACCACCAGCTAAGTTTGCGTCTTCTAATACTAGCAGACGGTAGTTGTCCCAGTATGCCATGCTGCTATAGCTAGCAGTACTCATCTGCTTCATTTCGTCTACTGGTATAGACGCAGGTACATTACCTGAGTTGTCTCTCAACTTTTGTGCATTGTTGTTATGCTTATTAGCAGCTACTTGACTACCATCCAAGTATTTTTTACCAACGCGGTATAGGTTATTGTCGTGCAAGGTGAATAACCAGTCTTTGCCATCATGCTGCATGAATGCTGCTTTGTTAGTAAAGCCTTGGTGTACGTTGAAGTCTTCCGTAACACTTAGTGTGCCTGAGCCTGATAGAGTAGAAATGTCAATAGAGTAGCCAGGAGCACATGTAGTAACACCCATTAGTCTATCTGTACCATCAACAGTACCAAAGGTCATAGACTCCAGTGGCGCTGTAGTGTTATACTGCCCACCCCAGTTACTTTTGAACATAGTAGTAGCACGCGTAGTGATATTATCATTGTGCGTGAACGGTGGAGCTATCCAACCAAGCTCACCATCTAGAGAGAAGCTACCCGATGATATGTAAAGCATGTTATTACCATAGGCTAGGTCATTTATAGACAAGTTTGCACCTCCCCATGTTAGCTCACTATAAGTAACATTGCTAAGGTCTACTAAAGATATATTAGCACCATCGTTTTCTACCTTAAAGAGATATCTGCTTCCTCCGCCTTTGGCCAATACATATACTGTTTTAGATATTGGGTTTACTTCAATATCTAGTACGGTTACACTTTGACCCGCAACAGGGTTCAGTTTGGTGCTCACAAAGTTGGCTATAGTTGTTACTGTATTTGCAGCAGCATCAGCAGGGTTATTATCTGCAATGTCAATAGCATAGATAGCATCGTTCGATCCCGCTACTAATACAACATCTGTACCGTTTGACACCATGTGAATATTGTCGAGGCTAGGTGATGTTATCGCACCTGTTGTCGGGCTATTCAATAGAGCGTTCTGCGCCATAGCAGAGAAACCGAAGCATAAGCATATCGGTAGTAATAGTTTTTTCATAAACTTTTTTTGGTTTTAGTGAATCAATAAATTTTGAGGATACATTACTGATAGGAGGATAATTATAAGATTCTTAGCACTCTATACAGGTAGTAAGTATGAATTGGTTGGGGGGAGTAAGAGGGTGATATTTATTAGGTAATAAAATATCTGTAGCCAATAGTTATTAAATAAGATGGCCTACAAT
>CAZPDA010000249.1:0-3873 GCA_964585115.1 uncultured Flavipsychrobacter sp. | reverse complement strand
GACATGGGGCCTGAAGGAGGAAAAGGTGGAGGAAAAGTAGTGGTAGAAGGCACTCCTGAAAAAGTAGCGAGATCGAAGAACAGTCACACAGGTAAATACCTAAAAGAGGAACTTAAATAAACACATAAGGGAGGCAATGCCTCCCTTAACTTATTAATATAGAATTATATCTATTTTATCACTATCTTCTTCACAAAGCTATCGCCACTTACTCCACTATTGAACTTTACATAATAAACACCAGCAGACCATCCCGAAACAGTTACAGTCGTACTTCCATCTACAGAACTACTCCATACTGTTTGCCCTATGGTATTTAATACCTGCACATCATAAGCTCTGTCCGTCTCTATATTCAAAATATTTTTTGCAGGCACAGGATAAACCTTTGTCTTACTAGCAGCTTTTGTATTAGATACACTTGCAGGCCAAACATTTATCTTAAAGTTGTGATTGCTCAGGTCAAAAAACACGTTGTTTGCTGCTTTTACTTTCACACGTGCATTCACTGTATTTGAGCCTGTAGGTACTGTTATCATTTCTGTACCGTCATTGGGAGTATTACTAGCTAGGGTGAATGGATAGGTATATCCCCCGTCTATAGACAAGTATATATCAACATTAGAGCAGCTCACCGGAGCAACATCTGTATTTGCTACATCCCACTTCACCTCTACAGTACTACCTACCTGCCAGTAGTCAGATGCGGTATTGGGGGACTGAACCAGAAAAGGTCCTGCTGTCTTAACAACGTCCAACACTACACTATCGTCGGAAATATTAAATCCACCATGCCCGTTATACATATCCCGCACAGTCAATTTAAATGTAAGCACCCTATCCGTATCAGGTAGTTTCTCGCCTAAGTAGCTAGTAGTATTGTTAAGAATAGAATCTAAAATAGGGAAGACTCTCCATCTGCTACCAGAAGGCAGGAACGATCTGAATATAGGACCGAACTTGCGAGTGTTTATAAAAGTACTTTTAAAGTCACCTAGGTTATATTGTTCCCAGCAGTAGGTCATTGAGTCGTGATCAACATCCGTCACAATAGGAGCTTCCAGCTCAAATGGAGTTAAATATGGGATGGTATTTGATTGTCCCAACGCAGTGAATACAGGTGGAGTATTACCAGACGCTACAATAGATGGACAAAGCCCCCCACTCGTTAGATCTGTGACATTCTCATACATTTGATCTAGGCTCTTAGCATGAAAATAATCATCGCTATAACCTTGAATATTATCAGGAGCACACAAACTTGCATACCCCATTATTGTAGACGCGCTACCTGGCTCATAAGCACTTATCATCACAGCATTAGCACCACCACAACTTCCAGAACCTGAATTAAATGTGTGTGTTGCACCATACTGGTGCCCCATTTCATGTGCTACATAATCTATATCAAAAGGGTCACCTACAGGGTTCGACCTACCTGTTACACCTCTAGCTTTACTACTAGCCTTACAAACGGAAGCCAAGGTTGCAATACCTCCTCCACCTGTGCTAAATACATGACCTATATCATAATTAACATCGCCTATTACACTTGTAAGGTTAGCTTGATTTTCAGTAAGCATTGTTGAGCCGCTACCATTTGAATATGGATCAATAGTTCCGTCTAAATAAATTATCAGATCGTTATTAGCTATTAGCTCCATTGTAATATTCATCTCACGCTCAAAAACCCCATTCACACGAGACATACTCGTATTCATAGCACTAAGTACAGCAGGCTTAGTAGGTGTACCTGTAGTTACAGCTACAGCATACTCACCTGTACATGCCAATGCCAGCCTATACTTTCTCCTTGAAGTGCCATTAACCTTCATTTGTATTGGAGGCAATCCTCCTCCCCCTATTCTGTCAGCTTCATCTTTAGTAAGGTCTTCATTGTTACTTACGTAAATATCATCTTCGGTATTACAAGCTATTGAGTTATTAGCCTGAAAAGGGTAATCTCTTTTATAATAACAGAAGTAATATCTATCATCTGATCGTGTATATGGATCAATAAAGTAGGTATCATCGCCTGCAAATATCATTGCATCAAAACCAAACGTAGTGACGTTAATTTTAGCCGTAACAAAAGGATCGTCTAAAGACACTCCTGTATAGTTCTTTATTTCAGGGTATTTATCAGCTAATCCTTTTGCCATTAAAGGTGTTTCCCATACTTTAAAAGACATAGAACCACCATCAGGTGTAGGCAAAGAAATAATTATCGTTTCAGATGGGTCAGTAGATACATTTGCCAACTGAGCTTTCATCTGCTGCAAGTGCAATTGATAAATAATGTACTTAGCAGGCTGAAGCACAGGCTGCCCTTTGGCAGGCGCATCATTGCTTGCTAATGGCAACCAAATACCCTCATTTGCATATAGAGTACTCGACATGAGTAACATCAGGGTTAAGGTGACCATTTTTTTCATGTTGATCATTCTTGTGGATATATTTTTATAGCTCATTATTTATCGTATAGTTTCTCAATTACCTGTCCTTTAGGTACAGCATTGACATTAGACTTTCTTTTCTCTTTTTTATAAATCACGCAGTACCACTTATCTTTATTCTTCACAGGCATTAAGCGGTAAGTCTCATCATCTACGGTAGCATACCCGCCTATAATATTTCCATCATAGGCTACTTTCAATTTATATTGACGTTCTGTATTGGTCAACTGTTGGGTAACACCCTCGGTATCTTCCACCATTGAGAATGCCTTACACCCTGAGGGAAAAGGCAAAGGAACAACCATTTGTAGCTGCTCTCCATCTTTTACAGCGGTAAAGAATTGAGCTACTTGAGTATTGCTTATGGAATAGACCTCGTATTCTTTAGGCAACACTAACACATTATCTGTGTTATTATTAGTCAAAACAGACTTTTTCTCTTCGTACCAATCAATATGAGGCTTGCCCAGATCAATAGGCACATTACTACATGCAACTGTTTTAGCTATCTGCTTACTGTCTGAATTACTTAATTTATCTGTTCCCTTACATGAACCCAAGATCGCTAAACTAAAGCCAGCGATCAAAATGCGTTTGATCATCTATCTATTCTTATCTATTGATTGTGTCTATAAAGATAAGAAAAGACACTTTACTGACTGTAATAGTAGTGTCTTTACATCCCCAGGACGTTTTGCACCTACTTTCGCTTCAAGTTCCTAACGCCTAGCCTTAGAGAATTAAGTATCAATACCACATCACTTAGTGCCATAATACCAGCACCGTAGGTAGGTTTCAGCATACCAGCGGCAGCAACAGGAATAGCTACTATATTGTAAATAAATGCCCAGAAAAGGTTACTCTTGATCGTACGCTCTGTATATATACCTAGCCTTATAGCCTTAGGCAGTGTAGACAACTGGTTGTTAGACAATATAATATTAGCAGACTGTATTGCTATTTGTGTAGACTCACTAAGGGATATACCTACTGTAGCCTTTGCCAATGCAGGTGCATCATTGATACCATCACCTACCATCGCTGTTGGTCTTTCCGCAAGTAATGTATCTAGTTTTTCACCTTTTTGCTCAGGCGTGTATTGTGCATATACCTCATCAATACCAAGCTCTTTTGCTATTCTATCACATTTACTCTGTTTATCTCCACTCAGCAAGATAGTTTTATAGCCCATTTCCTTAAGCTCTTCTATCGTTTCCTTAGCATCTTCTCTTAGTGCATCGGTTATGGTTATAGCTCCTGCGTACTCACCATTTTTATACAAATAAAGATCGTGACCAGTTTGCTCGCTTGCATTTTGATGCAACCACATTTCAGACCCTAACTGCCACTTATTACCTTGTGCATCTACGGCAGCCATACCTTTACCTTTCACCTCTAACACTTCAGCAAATAAAGC
>CAZPDA010000248.1:0-3890 GCA_964585115.1 uncultured Flavipsychrobacter sp. | reverse complement strand
GTTCTGGGATAGATATTCATTCCAAACTTGCATGATCTTGTAATTTTTAGAGCCCAAATGTAGTGTAATGAATTCAAAGCCCTAAATCCTACAGGGGTAAATCTGGGGTGTATTTCCGAAGAAAATCTTAAAATATACCTCATTATTTGATAAATAGCTTAGTAGTTAATTTTTTCGTATCTTTGCAAACTTTTAAATTAGTCCTCTAGTATATGAAGTTGTCTCAGTTCAAGTTCGACCTTCCGCTAAATCTAATAGCACAACATCCTACCAAGTCCAGAGACGAGAGCCGATTGATGGTAGTACACCGTGATACCGGTAAAATAGAGCATAAAGTGTTCCGTGATATCAAAGATTACTTTGATGATAAGGACGTGATGGTAGTGAATAACACTAAGGTTTTCCCTGCTCGTTTATACGGTCGTAAAGAGAAGACCGGTGCTAAGATCGAGGTGTTCTTGCTTCGCGAATTGAACAAGCCGAACAGGCTTTGGGATGTGATCGTTGATCCTGCGCGTAAGATCCGTGTAGGTAATAAACTATACTTTGGTGAGAATGACGAGCTGGTAGCAGAGGTTATAGATAACACTACATCTCGCGGACGTACTATCCGTTTCCTTTTTGATGGTGATGATAACGACTTCCGTCGTATGTTGGACCTTTTAGGAGAAACACCACTTCCTAAATACATCAAGCGTAAGCCTGATGCGGAAGATAAAGAGCGTTACCAAACTGTATATGCTAAGTACGAAGGTGCTGTTGCTGCGCCAACTGCAGGTCTGCACTATAGTAGAGAGCTGATCAAGCGTTTGGAAATAGAAGGTGTGAAATTTGCAGAGGTTACACTACATACAGGTTTAGGTACTTTCCGCCCGATAGAAGTAGAAGACCTTTCTAAGCATAAAATGGATGCAGAGTACTTCAGAGTAGATGAGTACGCTACACATATAGTGAACCAAGCTAAAGCTGAGAAAAGAAGAGTATGCGCTGTAGGTACTACTACTATGCGTGCTATGGAGAGTGCAGTTACGGCTCAGGGCTTATTGAAAGCAGAAGAGGGCTGGACTAACCTTTTCATCCATCCTCCATATGAGTTCTCTATAGCTAACTGCTTGGTGACCAACTTCCACCTGCCTAAGACCAGCTTATTGATAATGGTAAGTGCATTTGCGGGTTACGATCTGGCTATGGAAGCATATCAAACAGCTATAAAAGAGAAATATCGTTTCTTTAGCTACGGAGATGCGATGTTGGTTCTGTAATATTTTTCCTAACTTTCGTTATTAAGATACTCACAGCGTACGTTTAATTATGTACGCTGTCTTATTTTTGTGACATTCTAGTTATGCAACAACAAATAAAAGGCATCATCAGTGCCTCTATAGATA
Source organism: uncultured Flavipsychrobacter sp. (assembly GCA_964585115.1). Taxonomy (GTDB): domain Bacteria; phylum Bacteroidota; class Bacteroidia; order Chitinophagales; family Chitinophagaceae; genus UBA5543. Next base: position 2,502 of record CAZPDA010000248.1, on the reverse strand, counting down.
CAAAAAAAGCCATCCTTGAGAACGAAGGTTTGGTGAACACCATAGAAGAGGTGACGAAGCAATTCATCGAGGCGTTCAAGGCAGGTAATAAAGTGCTGTTTTGTGGTAATGGTGGTAGTGCAGCAGATGCACAGCACTTAGCAGCGGAGTTTAGCGGACGCTTCTACAGCGATAGAGACCCGCTACCCTCTGAAGCATTACATTGCAACACCTCTTACCTTACAGCCGTAGGCAACGACTATGGCTACGACCAAGTATATAGCAGAATAGTAAAAGGTACGGGTAAGAAAGGTGATATACTGGTAGGGTTGAGCACATCGGGCAACTCCGCTAATATTACAAAAGCCTTACAAATGGCTAAGGATATTGGTATGATTACTGTAGGTTTTACAGGAGAGACAGGTGGTAAGATGAAAGACCTATGTGATTATCTTATCAATGTGCCAAGCACGGATACGCCAAGGATACAAGAATCACATATAACAATAGGTCACATCGTTTGCCAGCTGACGGAAGAAGGATTATTCTAAACGGAAAAACAAACGAGCAATGATGAATATAGATAAAGACTGGAGTTTATTTCTGGATAGAGATGGTGTTATCAACGTAGAGAATAAAGGTACTTACGTGACATCGGTAGACGAATTCGTGTTTTGCGATGGCGCTTTAGATGCACTGTCATCATTAGAAGGGCTTTTTGGCAATATATTAGTAGTGACCAATCAGCGCGGTGTAGGTAGAGGTATCATGACGGTTGATGCGCTAAAAGAAGTAAATAAACACATGACCACATCTGTATCTACAGAGGGTGGGCGTATAGATAAAGTATATGCATGTACAGCGGTAGAGGACGACGACCACAATCGTAAGCCTAATACAGGTATGGGCGTGCAGGCAAAGGAAGACTTTCCCGAGATAGACTATAAGAAGAGTATAATGGTAGGGAATAACCTTAGTGATATGGAGTTTGGTAAGCGTTTGGGGATGCATACGGTGTTCCTTACTACTACCAATGACCCCGTAGAACTGCCGCACGACCTGGTAGACGAACAATATTCTTCACTTTACGACTGGGCTAAGACACTAGTGTCTCCCGAGGTGGCAAGGTAACTATCAGCGATCTACACAGGTTTTAATAGGGTAATATGTCTGTGTTTTAGCCTATTTCAGGAAAAAACAGGATTCATCCATTAAAAATTTGTTATAGAATCATTTTTTTCTTTACCTTTGCAATCCTTTTATATTATGGCAAAACAGCCCTTAATTAAGCAGGACGGAGTAATAGTGGAAGCTTTGTCGAACGCAATGTTCCGAGTAAGGCTTGAGAACGACCACGAGATATTGGCAACTATATCAGGAAAGATGCGTATGCACTACATACGTATACTGCCTGGTGATAAGGTTGGGGTAGAAATGAGCCCTTACGACCTAAGCCGTGGACGTATCATTTATAGATATAAGTAAAAACTAAACAATATATAACTTTTAGTTATGAAGGTTAGAGCATCGATAAAAAAGCGTAGTGCGGATTGTAAGATCGTACGTCGTAAAGGTAAACTTTACGTTATTAACAAAAAGAACCCAAGATTTAAGCAACGTCAAGGGTAATTTTTTAATTGATCATTTTTCGAATTTTTAAAATAAACAAGATACATGGCTCGTATAGCTGGTATTGACCTTCCGAAAAACAAGCGTGGTGAGATCGCGCTTACTTACATCTACGGTATCGGCCGTAGTACTGCTCAATACATACTTGATAAATCAAATATCGACTATGATAAGAAAGCAGTAGAGTGGAACGATGATGAACTATCTGAGATCCGTAATATCATTACGAATGAATTCAAGGTAGAAGGTCAGCTTCGTTCTGAGGTACAAATGAACATCAAACGTTTGATGGACATCGCATGTTACCGTGGACTACGTCACCGTAAGGGACTTCCGCTACGTGGACAGCGTACTCGTACCAACAGCCGTACTCGCAAGGGTAAGCGTAAAACCGTTGCAGGTAAAAAGAAGGCACCAAGAAAATAATCATAGTGCATTCACTGCCGGATCTGTATTGGTGCAGGGAGGAGTGGTGTGCGGCCGGGTAAGCTCGGTTAATTTTTTAGACTACCTATTTTATAAAAAATGGCAAAAGGAAAATCTTCAAAGACCGCTACTAAAAAGCGCGTAGTAAAAGTAGAAGCACAAGGAGATGTGCATATCAACGCTACTTTTAACAACATCATTATCAGTATCACTAACAAGTCTGGTCAAGTTATATCTTGGTCTTCTGCTGGTAAAATGGGCTTCCGTGGTTCTAAAAAGAACACTCCATACGCAGCTCAGATGGCAGCGCAGGATTGCGGTAAAAAAGCTTTGGACGCTGGTCTTAAAAGAGCAGATGTGTATGTTAAGGGACCAGGTTCTGGTCGTGAGGGTGCTATCCGTTCTATAGCTAACACTGGTATCGAGGTTACTTCTATCAAAGACGTTACTCCTCTACCACACAACGGA
>CAZPDA010000247.1:0-3911 GCA_964585115.1 uncultured Flavipsychrobacter sp. | reverse complement strand
TTGATATAAAATGCTAATTGTTCTTTTCCTTCTTTAGAATAAGTTACCAGTTTCATAATTCTATCGTTTGAGAGGGCAAAAATAAAGGATATGAGCGGGATAATAAATCTTAAGGATGTTAACAACATATTTAGAGCTTCTGAATTATTATTGCACAAACCAAAAAAACCAAAATTATGGCAGCATCTTACGATCAGGTATTTGAGAATAACAAGAAATGGGTAGAGGGCCACAAAGGCCAAGACGCTAACTTTTTTGATGAATTAGCAAAAGGTCAGTCTCCCGATTATTTTTACATAGGCTGTGCTGATAGCCGTGTTCCTGCAAATGAGATAATGGGGTTACATCCCGGTGATGTATTTGTACATCGTAATGTTGCAAACCTTGTAAACAATATAGACCTGAATGTGATGTCTTGCCTTAACTATGCGGTAGGTCACCTAAAGGTTAAGCATGTGGTGGTATGTGGTCACTATGGTTGTGGGGGTGTGAAGGCAGCTATGACGCCTCAAGACCTTGGTATCCTTAACCCTTGGTTGCGTAATATCCGCGATGTATATCGCTTGCACCAAGATGAGCTGGATGCTATCACAGACGAAGATGAGCGTTATAACAGATTAGTAGAGCTGAATGTAGAGGAGCAATGCTTCAACGTGATAAAGACTGCTGTGGTACAAAAAGGATATATAGAGAATAAATATCCGGAAGTACATGGTTGGGTGTTCGACCTGAAAACAGGTTTGCTAAAAGACCTTAAGATAGATTTTGAAGGTATGCTGAAGCGTATCCAAAAGATATATGACCTAACGGGTGAGTTGGCTAACCACGCGTAAAAACACATTAGGTTTGTAATAAAGAGTAGCAGAAGAAATTCTGCTGCTCTTCTTTTTTATGGAATGATAACCTTCTGCACGCCTTGCTCTACTCTGAATCTTATTTTGTTTTCACAGGCATGAGCATCACCATCGGTTTGCATCAGTTGTAACTCAGGGTGGTGTATCACTACTTCCTTAGCACGATAATGATGTACATACTTACTGTTGGTAATAGTACCATTCATAGCGCGCAACACTATCTCTCCACCTAATAGTTTGGGGAATTTTCTGATAATGATGACATCCAACAAACCATCTGTCCAGTTAGCATTCGGCGCTATCTGAAAGTTGTAGCCAAACTGCTTACCATTAGCTACACTTATGATGAATGCTTTTTCTGTAAGCTTTTCCCCATCTATAGTTATATCCCAGTCCCACTCCTTGTAGGTCCACATATAGCGGGTAACCAGCCAGCTGTATATGGCGAACCCTCTTGTATTGCTTTTGGCAAATTTTTTGGATATCAAGGCATCAAAGGCAACACCTGCATTACTAATGAATGGTCTATCGTTGGCATAGCCTATGTCCATCATAGCGGTATTCCCCTTGTTGATGACCTCTATAGCCTCATATTCTTTTAAAGGTATCTCCATGGTGCGTGCCATGCCATTGCCCGAGCCTTTAGGGATGATAGCTAATGCAGTATTGGTATCTATCAATCCTGCTACAATATCATTTACAGAGCCATCGCCACCTACAGCTACTACTGCATAAGCACCATTATCTGCAGCAACTTTGGCTAGCTCCGTACCATGTTTGGCATACTGTGTATGCTGTATCTCGTAAGAAAACTGTTCGTGGTCAAGTTTATCATCGATGGCTTGTTGCACCGCTTTTTGTCGGTCTACGCCTGATTTTGGGTTGATGATAAATACTAAGTGTTTCTTACCCATGAGTGTTTCTATTGTGCTTTCAGGCTGAGGTCTAGGCTTCTGGCCTGGTGTATCAGCGCGCCAACAGATATAAAGTCCACGCCCGTTCGTGCATAAGACTCTATCGTCTCTAGTGTGATACCTCCCGAGGCTTCCGTCTCGTATTTGCCCTCTATTAAGGATAATGCTTTTTCAAGCTCTTGTGGTGTAAAATTATCTAGCATAATACGGTGAACACCACCTACACGCAATACCTCGCTCACATCGTTCAGCGTTCTGGTCTCTATTTCTATTTTCAGGTTCAGTGCATTCTTGCGTAGGTATTCGTTAGTACGTTCAATAGCTTTCTCTATACCGCCGCAGAAGTCTATGTGATTATCCTTCAGCATCACCATGTCATAAAGCCCCATACGGTGGTTGAATCCGCCACCTATACGTACTGCCTCTTTCTCATGTGCTCTGAAGAGTGGTGTGGTCTTTCTGGTATCCAACACCTTAGATCTATAACCTTTTATCTTATCTACATACTGTGCGGTAAGTGTAGCGATACCGCTCATGCGTTGCATGCTGTTCAGCACCAAACGCTCTGCTTGTAGTATGGTGTGTACTTTGGCTGTTACTTCAAAAGCCATTTCGCCCTTCATTACCTTGTCTCCATCTTTCTTGTTCATGGTAAACTCGGCACCGGGCTCTAAGAATTCGAATATATCTTGAGCAAGGTCTACCCCTGCTATTATACCGTCGTCTTTTATCTTTAGTACCGCAGCACCCTTAGTGTCTGCAGGTATTGATGCAAGTGTTGAGTGGTCTCCGTTTCCTATGTCTTCTGCCAATGCGGCCTCAATAAATGCTTTTCTTTGCACTACTTCCCTTTTGGTTGTGCGCAAAAATACAAAATAGAAGAAGGATTCTAATATTATCAATTAGCTATGCCATAGCAGGCAGCCGTCTCCATAGCTCAAAAAGCGGAAATCGTTGTCCATGGCGTGTTGGTACAGTCTCTTCCAGTCATCTCCTATCATTGCCCCTACCAATAGCAGCAAGGTAGACTGTGGTTGGTGGAAATTGGTTACCAAGCCTTTTATCAGTTTTGGCTGGTACGGTGGTGCTATCAATATCTGTGTGCGAGTAAGGAGCCTGTCCTGTCCTTTTTCTTTGAGGTAATTCAGAATAGCGGTTAACGCTACTTCCGCACTTGGTTGCTCGGTCAGCTCATAAGGCTCCCACTGACTAATGGCTATTTGCGAGAAGTCTATGTCTATTCCTAAATGTAGTTTAGCCCCTATCCAATACAGGCTCTCCAAGGTGCGCATGGATGTAGTACCTACGGATACGATGCCTTTATCCAGATGTGTTATTAGTTGCTCTATAGTTGCTGCGCTTACGTCTATCCACTCAGCATGCATATCATGCTCTTCCATGGTCTTGCTTTTCACAGGTTTGAAAGTGCCTGCCCCAACGTGTAGCGTCACAAATCCTGTATCTATGCCTTTTGCTTTTAGGCTATCCATCACCTTATCGGTAAAGTGTAACCCTGCCGTAGGTGCTGCTACACTGCCCTCGTGCTTGGCATAGATGGTCTGGTAGCGTTCTTCATCGCTCTCTTCGGCATTGCGGTGTAGGTATGGCGGTAGGGGTACTTTGCCTGAATAGTGCAATACCTCTGCAAAGCTCATATCCTCTACCCATGTTAGCTCTAATGTAAATGCACCACGACCTCTATCTACTATAGCAGCCGATATGGTACACTCATCGCAACTAAGTGTGAGTATCATACCGTGCTTCCATTTGCTGGCACCACCTATCATACACTGCCACCACACTTTATTCTTTTGTAGCATGGCGGTCTGTACATCACCATAGTTGGTATGCGGCTCCAGGCAAAATACTTCTATTACTCCACCTGTCGGTTTTTTGAAGAGTAGTCTTGCATGTACCACCTTGGTCTCGTTAAAGACCATAAGCGTACCCTCAGGTATATGCTGTGCAATATTTTGGTAGCTGCCTTCCTGCATATTGCCCTTGTCATATACCAATAGTTTAGACACATCTCTCTGTGCCAATGGATATTTGGCAATGCGCTCATCAGGTAGCTCGTAGGTATAATCTTCAATTCTTAGTTCACGTGGATGCAACATCTCTTTTATCTTATTTCAGGTATGGA
>CAZPDA010000246.1:0-3943 GCA_964585115.1 uncultured Flavipsychrobacter sp. | reverse complement strand
CACTTATGGTTGGCTGTTAAAGCTCACTTCTGCGGTAGCATTGTTGTTTTCATGGTCGATGATAGCGGTCAGTTGTAGCTTTAGTTGAACATCATGCTGAATGTTATTTTGCCACTTTTCGGTCACTACAAAGTAGTCGCCGTGTACATGACCTTCCGTTTCAAAGTAGACATGACCATTAGTTTCGTCTACTATCTTTATGATGTAGCCATGCATTTGGGTAATGTAGCTTACCGTTGCATTGATGTCCACCACATCTCCATACTTATAGGTTTGCCCTTGCTTTGGCGATACTATATCTACCGATACTTCATTGGGCTGTACAGGTGTTTCATCTTTCTTTTGGCACGCTGCCATTAGCAATATTAGTCCTGCACTTATTAGGGTAATCAATTGTTTCTTGTTCTTCATTTCTAGTTTTTAACAACCTTATTTATCACTTGAATAAGTATACGAACCCCGCATCTACACGTCCGTTTATTGTTACATTACCGTCTGCATACTGCTGCGCTACAGGTTTGTAATAAGTAGCCTGCACACCAACACTACCATAGTATACCTGCACACCTGCCATAGCATAAGTAATGCTACCACCGGTCTGCTCATTCAGCCATTTACGGTCATAATTATCATAGTCGTGCAGCGCGTATTCATAGCGCATGCCTAGCTGCGGCATCAGCACTACACTGCCTGCATTTACCGCATAGAATGCTGCAAGCTGTGTATTGAGCCTGTTGCCGTATTTATAATTATCGTTGTTGGCTGTTGTAATGGTATAAGCAGCATCAAGATTAGCACCCAGCTTATTGTAGCGTATGGTGTAGTTCACATTTACAGGCATATCCCAAGAGCCGCTGCCCGGCTGCATATTGGGCAAGCCTTCACGCTCTAGCTGAGACACCCCTTTGTAGCTACCCGTAGCCATCTTGATACCTACACCTGCTTGTAGCATGTGTTTAAAGTTAGCACTAGCAGTATCTGCCGTGCGAATGACATTGACATTGACAAGCAGGGTAATATCTCCCACACCACTCATTTGTGTAGTAGTGCCGCTAAGATATCTGGTATTGTATTGGTAAGGCACAAAGGCAAACAGTTGCACTCTGCTCCCTACCGTGTACCTACCCCATAGCTGGGTAGTATTATAATACTCGCCGGAGTATGCTACAGGCTTGGTATCGCTAAGCGGTGTATGCACACTACTATAGTACCTGTGCTGGTGTTGTACGCCTATGAAGTGTTTGCTGTACTGAGGTAGCAGACCTAAGCTCTGCCCACCCGTAGACGCACCACAAACATCACAAGCGTATGTTGCAGTAGCTGATATGACAAACAGCGTGCAACATAACAAACTTCTCATGTTATGTTTATTTATTGACTTCTACAATGCACTACGCCCGCAACAGGGCATAGTATTAGTATCTATTGTTTAAGCCAATATCTGCGGAGGGTGGAATACTGAAGAGAGGGGTTGTATACCGCGCGGTGGTATATAGTTATCGTAGTAGCTACGAATATTTGCAGTATGTTCTGTAAAGTTTAGTTGTAGCTCGGCAGAAGAGAACATTACCGTTATCTCCGATTTCTCTATCTTCTTAGGTAGCTGTGCGCTGTCTTTTTCAGGAGCTTGGTCGTCTACTTTTGCTATTTGCTTGTTCAGGTAGCAGTTACCATTACACTGTAGCTTGGGCTTGTCTTTATTCTCACAAAGCTCTTCTGCTATGTAGTCTTTATTCACCTCATACCATACCATAATACCCATCTTAGCTACCAGCTGATAGCTAACACAAGCAAGTAATAATATGGCTAATACCTTCTTCACTAGATAATTACAAAGTTACGTGCAAAATCAATGCGTCTGTATTAAAAACTAAAAAAGTTATAACACCGATACTTTCTCTTGATGAATAGACCCATCTGCGCCTTTTATTACAAACAGGTATAAGCCCGATGTATAGCCAGAGACATCAAGACTATAGCTCCCATTCAAATGTGCTTTGCCTACTTCTTTACCCACTATATCATACACGGTCATTTCATACAGTCCTCCACTCGGCACATCTATATAGACTGTATTGCCACTCACAGGGTTGGGATAAATATTTATACCAGATGTTGCTTTAGCGATGTTAGAAGTAGTTAGGGGGAAGTAATATTGTCCGCAGTCTATACCTCCTATTCTATAGTACTCTAGATAACGCCTAAAAGAAAAACCTCGTGGGTGTAACACTCTGTATATATCATAATAAACTCTACCTACACCAACTTTAAATTTTTGTGTTGAGGTTACTACATCTGTAGAATGGTGTACCACATCTCCAATTATTTGATCTATATCTACACCAAATAAGTCGTTAGCGGTACAGTAGCTAGTGTCATTGGGATAGTAATAATAGATGTACTCATTACCGGACTCTTCAGGAAACTCTGTAATAAATGGTGTGCTATCTGCTTTTATGGTATACGTGCTATATGAAGTGTCATAAGTAACAATTCTAGGTGGTGGACCTGGGGGAGGATAGACAGGGCTATGGCTTGTTCTATGAATTACATATTCTCTCCCATTAGGTATTATATTGACTGCTATTACAGAATCATAAAAATAAATATCATCGGTGCCATTCCAACTTTGAGGTTTGTCAACAGTAAAGAAAATGTCTCCAACATTATATTGAAACATCTCGCTTCGCAAAGGGTTATTTAAATCAATTAATGAAAATTTAGGGAAGGACTGTACTATAAAGCTATAATAATCTCCCACCATTACATCAAAAAAGTTACTATCATCACCAGGGTGGTGATATGGAAAGAAGTAAATATCGTGTATGGCAACAAAGCCATTTTTTTTACTTAATAAAAAAGTTAACCCACTAATTGTTGAAATAATTCTACTTTTATTATACCCAGTAATAGTAATGGTCTTTACACTATCAACGACACCAAGCAAAGTCATAGTATCTATTGCTGTTATTTCTGCTTCGTAATAAATACCGCTTGTATCTTCTTGGTACAACATCCACTTGTCGTTCAGCTCTGCTTGGCTTTTTATCATCACAGTATCGCTCCAGTGATTGATGAACCAATACGTACCATCTTTAAGCTTTAATATTTTACTCCCCATCCAGCTACCACCATTAAAATCTAACTTAGGGTAGCTACTATATCTAGGAGTTTTAAATGGGTAATAAAAAGTAGTATCGCCAGAAATAGCTGTAGAATCTATGCGCATACCACGCAGGTAATTATTCCCATTTATATAGTATTGAGTATCCGCAGGTAGTACACATGCATAGTCTTGTGCTATGGCTGGGGTAGATGATATTGCCAGAAGTAAGATAGGTATAAGTCTTTTCATAGTGTAGCACATTCTATTATATTAAAACTACAATTTATATCAATAAAAAAAGCCGCTCTGGAAAGAACGGCTCTACTTCATTGTGTAAAAGTCTTATATATTATGGTGCTACTTGCACATATATATCATAAGTAGTTGCTGTAGTATCTACCACTTTAAATGGCACTTCACCTTTCAACGTCTGCTGGTTCACCGCATCATAAGCCTCCAGATAAAAATAATAAGTACCTTGTTTCAAGCTATCGAACGTAGCTCTCGGGCGACCTTCCTGAAAAGTCACATTCAAAATATCATCGTAATCTGACAAAGGTTGTCTTGTATCTTTAGCATAGCCAATATATACTACACAGCTATCTATATCCTTCTCATGTAGCTGAGGAGTTACTCTAACTCTTGCTAATCCACCTTTTCCTCCCTTTAGCGAAGTATCAGGTATTATGATCTCATTTTCTCTAGTACAAGATGTTACTATTGATAAAGCCAGCAGCAGTGCCGCGATTATAGATATATTACGCATAATCCTTAAAGATATAACAGCTTTGAAATAAAAAAAATACCTCAGAAAAAAAATCTGAATAACAATATTAC
>CAZPDA010000245.1:0-3950 GCA_964585115.1 uncultured Flavipsychrobacter sp. | reverse complement strand
TGGGTACGCATGTAGAGCAAAAAGGTTCTTTGGTGAATGAAGAGCATCTTCGTTTCGATTTCTCTCACTTCTCTAAAGTGACCGATGAAGAAGTAGCACAGATAGAGGCTATGGTGAATGAGAAGATACGTCAGAACCACCCTGTGGTCATCAAAGAGATGAGCAAGGACGAGGCTGTGGAAATGGGTGCTATGGCACTATTTGGCGAGAAGTATGGCGATAAAGTACGCGTAGTCATCATCGACCCTGAATACTCTGTTGAGCTTTGTGGTGGTACACACGTAGGTGCTACGGGCGAGTTGGGTCTCTTCAAGCTGAAGCACGAGAGTGCTGTGGCTGCAGGGGTACGCCGTGTAGAAGCGGTATGCGGTAAAGCTGCCGAGCAATATGTGAGTGACAACCTCGCTTTGCTACACCAACTGAAAGAGGCGCTGAAGAATACTAAAGATCCGCTAAAGGCTGTAGAGAAACTACAGGACGAAAAAGCAAAACTGGACAAGCGTGTAGAATCTCTTGAAGCACGCCAGCTAGTAGCCATCCGCAATGAAGTATTACAGAAAGACGAAGTAGTAGGGGACGTAAACTTCGTAGCAGACATAGTAGAAGTAAGCTCTGCTGATGCACTTAAAAAGCTTTGCTTCGACATCAAGCATCATGTGAACGACCATGTAGTAGTGCTATGTGCTAATATCGATGGCAAGGCATTTGTAGCCGTAGGTGTAGACGATAAGGTAGTAGCTGCTAAAGAACTAGATGCGGGCAAAATAATAAAGCAACAAGTAGCACCACTCATCAAAGGTGGTGGTGGCGGGCAAAAGACACTGGCTACAGCCGGTGGACAAAATGCTAGCAAACTACAAGAGGTGATAGATGCTGTAAAGGGGCTACTATAAGCAACACACATTCAGTATATTTATTACACAAAGAATATACTGATGACCCTAAGAGCACTTTTTACAATACTACTGTGTAGCATTGGTTTTTTAGCTAATGCGCAGGATGATATTGACACTACTCATGTATACTATGAAATATCTGCACAAGCCAATATCTTTTTTGATGCCATCTTATATCCTAACAAAGTACCTGGTGGCGCAGGCATAGCGCCTGTAGCTATAGATGTGCGTGGAGTGAAGTTCATCAGGATAGAAAAAACAGAGGGTGAGGTAAGCCCTTTTACAGATAGTGCTGGCACATTTGCAGGGGCTGATGGTGGCGAGTACGGCTTAAAGACCTACGTATCCGGCGCGGGTGCTTTATCAGGCATACAACACGATACTAAAGTAATGTTCCTTTGTGGCGCTTTCATGAACTATGCTTCGGGGCTAGATGCTGCTTTCCCTGCATCTAACTATACAGGCGATGATAACAAACCTGAATTCTGGCCCGCGCTTAATCAGACCTTTTACATCGGTGATGGCAGAATGGACAATGGCGAGCAACAGGTATTTAAAGTACCTAATGGCGCAGAGACACTATACTTAGGCTTTGCAGACTGCCTAGAGGGCGACCCCAGTAATTATAGAGATAACCAAGGCAGCATAAAAGTGAGCATAATTTTAGAGCGTAAAAAGGGATAAAGCATGCTACTACAAAGGCTTATCCACAGCGTTTATTGAAATATTCACAGCCCACTGCAGAATACCTTTAAACGACTATCTTTGTTAGCAAACCTTAACTATAATGCGTTTTATCGTCACTTCAACTGCGCTACTTAAAAACCTGCAACAGATAGGCGGGGTTATCAGCGCAAATACTGTTCTGTCTGTTCTGGAAGATTTCTTGTTCGAGCTAAAAGGTAATACACTTACCCTTACAGCTACCGACCTGGAGACTATGATGCGTGTACAAATGGATGTAACAGACGCTCAAGGCGAAGGCCGTATCTGTATACCATCTAAGATATTGACCGATTATCTTAAGAACTTACCTGAGCAGCCTATTACGTTCAACATCAACGAAGGCGACCTTTCTATAGAAATGGCCAGCGACATAGGTAAGTATAAAATAGGAGGGGAGAAAGCAGATGATTTCCCTAAGGAGCCGGCTCCGGGAGATGCTACCACTTTCAACCTACCTGCTATAGCTTTGATAGAAAGCATCAACAAAACATTGTTTGCCGTAAGTAACGATAACCTACGTCCTGCAATGACGGGTGTATACTTTGAGATGGCTAGCGACAAGTTGACCTTTGTTTCTACCGATGCTCACCGTTTGGTACAGTTTGCTCGTACAGACATTAGCTGTCCGGAGAATGGCGGATTTGTAGTGCCTAAGAAACCATTGCAACAACTAAAAGCTACGCTACCTGCTGATGATACACAACTGGAGCTTTCTTACAACGATAGCCACATGTTCATCAAGAGTGCATCGCTAAGCATGAGCTGCCGCTTGATAGACGCTAAGTTCCCTGACTATAAAGCAGTAATACCTAGCGACAATCCATACAAGCTTACTATCAATCGTAACGACTTCATCAGTGCACTACGCCGTATCAGCATATTTGCCAACAAAACTACCAACCAAGTAGTATTGGACATCAACGGCAATACGCTACAGCTAAGTGCTCAGGATATTGACTTCTCTTACGAGGGTAAGGAAACCTTGAACTGCCAATACACAGGTGAGGATATGAAGATAGCCTTCAACGCCAAGCTAATGGTAGAGATGATAGGCAACATGGACGGTGATGATATAGATGTGAACCTAAGCACACCAACACGTGCAGGTATCTTCCGCCCGATAGAAAAATCTGACAATGAAGATGAACTAATGCTATTAATGCCACTTATGGTGGGTGTATAGTAAAAGCTACTTTATAATATTAGAAAAGGCTCGCAACTTGCGAGCCTTTTGTTTTTTAATACCAACCTGATAATTGTAAATAACACCTATCCTCTCCTATATTAGGCTCATCTTTTCCCCACCATCTGGCTAAAGATATACGGACTAATGTACCTTTAGCAATTATGTCAACTGGAGACTGAAAACCTACATATGGCATGGTTTTAGTTAAATCTTTTGAACAAGTGTAGCGTACCTTACCTTTATAATCTATCTTTTCTAAATCATAATTTGGAACCCAAAAACCAACGCTATTATCTGTTATACCATCTTCGGTAATATAGCCTTTACCATTCCTCCATTTTAACATACCATCAAAGATAATGCTGTGGTTTCCTTTCCATATTTTGGGGTTCTTGTCAAGCACAAAGTCCAATAGTTCTGAATCAGACTTTTTGTCTAACAATTTCATATTATGCATTATAATATCCTCAACGTGAGGAGCTTCAATTCTTTTGGACTTTTTATATCTAGCGGAATAAATGTTACCAACTTCAATTTCCTTCTCTTTACTAAAATAGGAACCATCTATATCTATTAATCTTACAAAGTCTCCAGAATCAAGCATTCCGCCAATGCAAATACCTTTCTTTGTATGTGTTTTCGAAACTATGGTGATATTCATTATTAGGATATTTATTACTATAAATGTTTTATTATATAACCTAAGTCCTCAAGCTTATCAGTAACAATAGAACGATGACAAGCCTTAGGCTTTTCCTCTACACAAAAAAATACTACATTCTTAGCTCCAATGTTCTCTAGCTCACTAATAAAATATTCAAAATCAAAACTGTTTAGTATTCTTTGCTTATACTCTTTTGAGAAAGTATCACCTAATGCATTTCTATCCTTTTTTAAGACTCCTGAATTATTATCAATAGTTTTTTGCAGTTCTCTAATTTCAGAAGTAGGAGCTAAATTTAATACATGTGCATACTTTATATCTAACTCATTAAGCTTTGCTTGCAATCTATTACTATTTACAAAAGCATATTTAGCACCTCGAACTCCTCTCCTTTGCCTAATATCACAAAAAACGTCTATTTGATTATCGATTAGCTTCTCAAAATATTCTTCTTCACTAGAATTATATACACCAATAC
>CAZPDA010000244.1:0-3965 GCA_964585115.1 uncultured Flavipsychrobacter sp. | reverse complement strand
GATTTTGAAGGGACCAGAAGATATTATGATTTGAAGTTTCCTGATAATGCATGGACATTATCTACCACACCTGTAGTTGATACAGTCCTGAATTTAACAGAGCTATTCCCTGAGGCTAAAGAGATTGATAATCTGAATTATGGTAAGAATAGAGCACGTTTAGCATGGTACTTCTTAGAACCATCATTGATCGATCCTACTACAGGAGTTCCTGATTATATTAAAAACGACCCTAACCAACACTATATTAGATTAGTACAAAGACAAGAGGTATTCCCTCAAAATCAAAGTACGATATTACAGAGTGCACTAAGTACTTTAGATCTGGCATACTACCCAAGGGAAAGAGGCCCGTACAATTACGATGCTGCAAATGTGGATCAAGATGGTAAACTTTTGAACCCTGAGGGTAGATGGGGCGGTATTATGCGCCCTATTGATAATAGTGACTTTGAGCAATCTAACGTAGAGTTTATAGAATTCTGGGTGATGGACCCATATATCAATAACCCGAATGGAGATGCAGGGTCACTTTATATCAACTTAGGTAACGTTTCGGAAGATGTATTGAGAGATTCCAGAAAGTTTTTCGAAAATGGTATCCCTTATCCGAAAGATGTAAATAAGCTAGATAGAAGCAAATGGGGTTATGCACCAAAGTTCCAGCAACAAATAACCAGAGCGTTTGATAATGATCCTGCTGCAAGAAGTACTCAGGATGTTGGTTATGACGGATTGAATAATGATGAGGAGCGTGATTTCTTTAGAAGCTATTTAACTCAAATTGGTGCTGTAGTTTCCCCTCAGGTATTACAAGCATTGCAAAATGACCCGTCTAGTGATGATTATAAATACTACTTTGATCAAGACTTCCAGAATGAAGGTGCATATGTACTTTCTCGTTATAAAAGATTTAATAACCCACATGGTAACTCACCGGTCTCTGATGCTAATGCTCAGTTTTCAAACGCGGGTACAAATATTCCGGAAGCAGAGGATATAAATAGAGACAACACGCTGAATGAGTCAGAAGACTATTATGAGTATCGTTTAGATATTCGTCCAAACATGCAGGTTGGTACGAACTTCATCATTAATAAACAAGAGACTGATGTAAAACTACCGAATGGCCAAATAGAAAGAGAAACATGGTACCAGTTCAAAATTCCGATAAGAGAATATACCGGTAAAGTAGGTAACATCTCTGATTTCCGTTCTATTCGTTTCATGAGGATGTTCTTGAATGGGTTTGAGGACAGTGTGATTATGCGTTTTGCCAGATTAGAATTAGGTCGTAATAACTGGAGAAGATATCTATATTCTTTAGAAACACCGGGAGAAATGATCCCTCCTCAAGATCAAACAGAATTTTCAGTTACCAGTGTAAGCTTAGAAGAAAACAGTGAAAGACAACCAATTCCGTATGTAATACCTCCTGGCGTTAACCGCCAACAAGCCAATGTTGCCAGTGGGCAGAGTATACAGTTAAACGAGCAGTCTTTATCACTACAGGTCTGTAACCTAAGAGATGGAGATGCACGTGCCGTATTTAAGGAGGTAAACGTAGATATGCGACAGTTTGCAGGGATAAGAATGTTCATGCATGCTGAGTCGAGAGTAGGGCAGGCACCATTAAAAGATGGTGATATAAGGGCTATCATAAGAATTGGTAGTGACTTCACGAATAACTTCTATGAGTATCAAGTACCTCTTGCTGTAACTCCTCCGGGAGTTGGTACGGCAGATGGTGTATGGCTTGAAGCAAATAGATTAGATCTCACCCTTGATAATCTTGTTAAAGTAAAAACAGAAAGGAATAATAGTGGGTTCCCATCTTATAGGCCGTATGAAACGGTTGACGAAAATGGAAATATTATAAAGATCGTAGGTAATCCGAATGTTGGGGATGCTAAAACAATGATGCTTGGTATTGCTAACCCTAAACAAACGACACAAGATCCATCTGACGATGGTCTGTCGAAGTGTGCTGAGGTTTGGTTTAACGAGTTGAGGTTAATAGGCCTGAACGAAAAGCCGGGATATGCTGCAGCGGGAAAGGTTACTGTACAGCTAGCCGATTTGGGAAATGTGAACCTAAGTGGTAGTATGCATACTCAAGGTTATGGTAATATAGATCAAAAGCTTAACCAAAGGTTTAGGGACAACTTCTATCAATATAGTGCCTCTGCCAACTTGAATATGGGTAAACTGATGCCTAGAGAGTGGGGGGTGCAACTACCGGTATTTGTAGGGTATAATGAAAGTGTTAGTAACCCACAGTATGATCCTTATGACCTTGATGTAAAATATTCTGACAAGTTAGATGCAGCAAGTAGTGGTGCTGAAAGAGATTCTCTAAGAGAATCAGCTCAAGACTTTACGTCTGTAACTAGTGTGAACTTCTCAAACGTTAGGATTCTCGGTAATCCTGATAAGGCAAACACCAAACGTATGCCTTGGAGTGCCAAAAACTTTGATGTAAGTTATGCCTACAACAAACAGTTTAAAAGAAACCCGATCATAGAAACGGATGAAATAGTAAACCACAAAATAGGTTTAGGGTATACTTATACCATCAAATCAAAAAGTATAGAACCATTTAAGAAGATGATCAAGTCAAAATCTAAATGGATGGCTTTGATCAAAGACATTAATATAAATCTGCTGCCTGCAAACTTCACGTTCCGTACAGAGATGGATAAAACCTTTAACGAAACGCAGGTAAGAAATATATCTGATGGCCCTGTTGAGATAAGCCCTACCTATTTCAAAAACTTTACTTGGATGCGTCAGTACACCACCCGTTGGGAGTTGACAAGATCTCTTTCTTTTGACTATACAGCTACCAACCGCTCGCGTATTGATGAACCATATGGGAGGATTGATTCGAAAGAAAAGAGCGATAGCTTGTGGCGTATGATAAGTAAGTTTGGCCGTAACACATATTATACACAAAACTTCAATGCAACTTATACATTGCCACTGCAAAAGATACCTCTGCTAGACTGGACAAATGTAAGGTTGGTATATGGAGCTACATATAGTTGGACAGCGGCTTCAAGGCTAGCGCAGGGGTTAGGGAATACCATTGATAATACCCAAACTAAACAAGTTAATGGAGAGTTCAACTTCATGCAACTCTATAACAAGCAGCGTTGGTTACGAGCGGTTAACCAACCAAAGGTTAGGCGACCTAAGAACGGGAAAGATGGTGCTGCTAATGGGTTAACCGCGGGAGGTCCTGATAATAAAAATGTAAAAGATTTAAGGCCACAAGCTCAAAAATTAGATGAACCTAAGAAAGAGGATAAAAAAGATGGGTTAGGACCTGATGAGCTGATCTACGGTAATGATACCACTACTATAGAAGAATTAGCAGGGAAACTTACCAATGAAGAGTTAGACTCAGTGAAAACAGTTTTCAACGCAAGGAAGAAGGCAATGGCCAAAGCAGAGAAAGAGAAACGTAAACGTGAGCGTCAAGCTAAGAGGTTGGCACGAAGAAACTCTACACCGGAGGTTAATGATTTGGAAAGAACTGCAGGTAGACTATTGACAATGGTTAAGCGTACCACTGTAAATTATAATGAAAGTGCCGGTACTACCTTGCCGGGCTATATGGATAGTACCAGATTCTTTGGTGTTAATGATCGGTCTAACTTACAGCCGGGGTTAGATTTTGTGTACGGATATCAACCTAATAGATCTTGGTTGGAACAAAAAGCATCCGATGATAAGCTTTCTAGAGACACTTTATTTAATGCCCAGTTCCAACAGCAGTATTCTCAAAACCTGAATATCACAACTACAATTGAGCCGATAAAGGATTTTCGTATCGATATGACGTTAACCCGCTCGTTTAGTAAGTCCCATAATGAACTGTTTAAAGATACTTCGTTATCTGGTAGTGGTGATTTTACTCATAATAATCCATATGAGACAGGCTCATTCTCTGTATCCTACAT
>CAZPDA010000243.1:0-4051 GCA_964585115.1 uncultured Flavipsychrobacter sp. | reverse complement strand
TAGAAAGCTTATCGGGCATATGTTTGGACGCGGGTTCGAATCCCGCCGGCTCCACAAATTTTCAACCTAAAGGTGTTTTATCCTTTAGGTTTTTTTATTGTTATTATTAGGTAAAGGTGGTGCGAGATATCCTAATTAAGCACCTTTAGAATAATATTGTACTTGTATACGCGAGATACAATCGTATTTTTACCCAATATTCAAAAAAAGAAAATAGGTGGATAAGAGCAATACTTGTAAGTTGTGCAATGCGACAACTGAAGCATTAGACTTAGATGGGGTGTCTTTGTCTCAATGCAGCAAATGTGGATTGATATCAGACAACATTATGTATGATGATGCTTTCCTTACAGATCTTTATTCTAAAATGTATTCAGGCAATACATATTACAACCAACACCTTGTAGAGCATGATATGCTTGCAGAGGGGAAGAAGGTAAAGCTAGGTTGGCACAAAAATGTAGCACTAGAGATAATAGATAAAGCTGCAAAAGGAAATAAAGAGCTGAGTGTACTAGAGTTTGGCGCAGGTGTAGGTGTTATTGGCTCTTATTATAAGAATAAGAACAATGTAAAGTATTCAGGTATAGAGCTTGACGAGCAGGCTACCAAGCTGGCAAAGTCAAAAGGTTGCAACATAGAGCAGCGCTCTATAACCGACGATGGTTTTGAAGCAGGTTTATATGACTATGTTATCTCTTTTGAGGTAATGGAGCATATAGTTGACCTGAAGAAAGCGATCAATAACATAAAAACCTTACTTAAAGATGATGGTACGCTAATATTTAGCACGCCAAACTAAAATAGAAAAAATAACTACAAGGATAAGAAGATACATCAGGAGCCACCTCCAATACATATCAACTTCTTTACAAAAGACAATGTCCCTAAAATATTTGATGAGCTAGGTATGAAGGTGAAAGCTGTATATGAAAGGCCGTACCCGTTCGCATCTTCTCCTAAGAGTCATTGGGTGAAGACATTGCTAGGACAGTATAACGGAACTACATTAGTAGCTGTTGTTACTAAAAAGTAGTAATTAATAATGTTAGATACTCAGGTTATGGCATCTAGCTATAACCTGTTTTTGTTAAGATAATATCTATCATTTTACATGCTGAGTAAAATGAATGTATTTTCGCCCGAACAATATTTCTGCGAGAGTTTATAGCAGGTGATATAATAAGGAATATGAAAACTGTTTTTATTTGCCACAACTACTCTGATGACTCTTTTGCGTCTGCATCAAAATTTCTAGCGGGTTATTTATCCGAGCAAGGGTGTGAAGTTGTGTTCTTATCACATAAGCCAAGAGGTTTGCAAGCATTGAATGATGGTAACCTTACGGTGCTTCCGTGGCCTGTACAAGGTAGACCCACCTCTATAAAAGCAGCATTATTCTTTATAAAAACATTTTTAAAGTATCGACCAAAGTATATAATAGGCCATTTTGGAGGTGCAGTATTGCCGTCTGTACTTGGTACCATATTATCGTTTGGTAGAGTTAAGGTATTTAATGTTTATCATACGCTCACTTGGCAAAACAAGATGGATTATGATGATGGAAGCTTGCGCATTAAGTTACAGAATGCAAGGCGCTCATGGTTCTATAGACTGTTTGTTAGCGAGATAATTGCGCCATCTAATGCGGCTAAAAAAGACTATTTGGAGAACTGGCCAAGTAAAAAGGTCAACGTAGTATACAATGGCTATAAGACAAGAAATATAGCGAAGGATATAAAGAGTGTGTATGAGCATAAGGAGTTGATATTCCTAGGTCGTTTAGATGTGTCAAAAGGTGTTGTGCAGCTAGTAACAGCGTTTGACCGATACACAAAAGACAACCCTGGGTCAGTGCTAAAGCTAACCATGGTAGGGCAAGCTCAAGAAGGAGTTTTGCCCGATATTGATAATGACAGGATAAAGCTGACGGGTGTGGTCACTTACGATAAAGTGCCTAAAATAATATCAGGCGCATACTTTATGGCAACTCCATCGTTGATGGATAACCTCCCCACTGTTGGTATTGAAGCGCTTAGCTATAGCACACCTATTATAGCATCTAATAAAGGAGGCTGGCCTGAAATAGTAGATGATAAGATAAATGGTTTTGTAGTAGAGCCAACTGTAGAAGCGTTAATAGAGACTTTCCATAAGTTAGATAAGCTTACTCTGCTAGAGTATGAAACGTACTGCAATAATGCCAGAAAGAAATATGAATCTAGGTTTGTGCTAGAGCAGTATGCTACAGATGTAGAAAAGCTGTTAGCCACATAAAAAATGAAAAGAGCGTGTATTACCTACACGCTCTTTCTATATAAAGAATGCTTTTTATTTATCTGAAGTTGTAATCTCTTCTTACCATATTGAGCCTAAAACCCGCACTGAAGTAAGTAGATGAGGTAGTGGGTAGCTGTCCATTATCATAGGCAAATCTGCGGTGTGTTATCCCAAGGTCTATGAAGAGGTTCTCTCTTAATTCATAAGCTGCATTAAAACTCATTAGTGCGCATTTTGCTTTAGGCCCGTTTACCAGTGTTACTCCATAGTCTGATACTCTGTTGTCGTAGTCTTTGAATATATTGCTCCCAAAGTTTAGACCAGCGGTATCTACACTTCGTGTGTAGTACATACCCTTTAGGTTCAAATATAAGTTCTTTATAGGCTGATAGCGGATAACACCAAGCAACTCTGCAAAGCCTGCTCCCAGTGGGTGTGCTAAAGGTTGGTTATAGTGTGTATAGTTTGCCGTGCTATCAAAGTGGGTGTATGTGAAAGGACGCACTAGGTTAATTTCTCCTTGTATATCCAAATTCTTTATATTAGCAACGTCAAAGTACTTGGCTCCTAGTTGCACACCAAACTTATTTGCCCAATACCCGTCTCCTGCTACTAGTTCTTTAGATGTGAATTCATCTAATAACAATTGTCCATATAGCTGAACATGTTTTGCTGCAATCGCTTTGAAGTTAAGCCCTATAACAACATTGTCAGGGCTACCTAAAGAGCGCTCCACTTGTCTGTATAGAATAATAGGTACCATATACCCAAACTCAAACTTGTCTTGTCTATCAAATATTACACCCTCGAATAAACCTATGTTCAGCCATTTTGTAGCATTAATACTCAGGTGGTGCATTGCTGCATACTTATGAGGTAGTACTCGGTCATTTCTGCGCTCAAACTGTGGTTTAAGCTCCATGAAAATATTCTGGTAGTTTAGCTTCCATACCTTAGTGTTGAGCCTGAGGAAGGTGTTATTTGCGGCAAAGTCACTCAAGAATAAGCTGCGCATACCATCACCTATGAAGTGTTTGCCATAACCAAAGGTTACATTGATGTGGTCTTTTACCGCTTCAAAGTCAATATATCCTCTCGCTAGTAAGTAGTCGTAGGTGTTTGCTCCTGTTTTTGTGTAGTAGTCTGCACCAGGTACAGCACCAAAGCTGTCTATAAAGTCATTTACAAAAGTTGGTACTCCTTCTTGGTTGTCTGTGAAGAATGTGTAGAAGCCCACCTTTTTAGCAATAAGGCCTCTCGCTTCCAACCCTCTGCTACTGGTATACATTGGACTATTGGGATTATCACTTTCCGAGAGTCCATGAAAAGTAATAACAGGGTTTGCCGATAAAAAGAAGTTGTCTTGGTTAACGTATATAAAGTCAGGCTGAGTTTTGTAAAATGTTTTGAACCACGGCTTTTTTGATGGGATAGCACCATTGCCGCCATCTGCCCACTCCCCACTTACTGATACCATGTGCGATATGTTGTGACGGTCTATAGCACTCAGACCAATATACCTAGCATCGGCACGTGTTTGCTGTAAGAACTTTACAGCATGCTTGCGAGATGTAGGTTTTATTGTTAGGAACAAGTCGTCTGATAGCTCTCCTGAGCGAGTTTCCAGCCTGTCTAGCAAATGATGATCTACATGTCCTAATTGTAAATACGTTGTTTGTGCACTAAGCGTAGTTGCGAATAAGATAGCTGTAATGAGCAGTGAAGCCGCTTTTTTATGCATATTATTACGATTTCCGGGAGTATATACCTT
>CAZPDA010000242.1:0-4075 GCA_964585115.1 uncultured Flavipsychrobacter sp. | reverse complement strand
ATCTTTGCCCACTCTGTTTTTTAACGGAAATTATATTAAGAAATAATATCATTTAATCAAAGGAACCTATGCAACTAAAAGGGTTGGTAAAATTATTTACCGCTGCACTTATCCTTATTTCGCTGTATTCGTTGTCTTTCACCTTTGTGGTGAACGGCGTAGAGAAGAAGGCGCGTGCACAAGCACAGCGCGAAGCGAAAGCTATGAATCCTAATGCTACAGGCAAGGATCTACAGCGTCTAGTAGAAGATCAGTATGACAAGATCACAGATAGCCTGCAGGGTGAGACTGTGATGAGCTTTCCAAAAACAACCTATCTTGATGCTAAGAGCAAAGAGCTTAGCTTAGGTCTTGACCTACAAGGTGGTATGAGCGTTGTGCTAGAGGTAAGCTTGGACGACCTTATCAAGTCAATGTCTAACAAGCCTAACGATCCGATACTGAATAAAGCTATAGCTGATGCTAACGCAGCTAAAGTGAACAGTCAGGCAAACTTCGTAACGCTTTTTGGCGAAGCTTATGAGAAGAATAATCCTAACGGTAAGTTGGCATTGTTATTCACTAAGCCATCTGAAACAGAGATCACACTACAATCTACCAACGAAGAGGTTTTAGCAAAGATCAATCGTGAGTCTAAAGCTGCGATCAGAAATATATATAATGTATTGTCTGAGCGTATCGATAAGTTCGGTGTAGTTCAGCCAAACATTAATCTTGATGAAACTAAAGCGATAATTACAGTTGAGCTTGCAGGTGTACGTAACCCGGAGCGTGTACGTGATTACTTACAAGCTACGGCAAAGCTTCAGTTCTTCGAGGTGTATGATAATCAAGAGTTTATTCAATACTTAGGTAATGCTAATGAAGCATTGGCTAGATACTTGAATGGTACTGAAGATTTAGATTCAACAGCAACAACTGCAGCTGCTGATCAAGGTGATAATACAGCTGACACAACTAAAGGTGATGGTAGCCTTGCTTCTTTCTTAGGTGGTAATGATTCTACTTCAGCAGGTGGTGCTGATTCTTTAGAAGCTCAACGCGAAGAGTTCCAAAAGAACAGTCCATTATTATATACAGTATTAGTACCCGCAGTAAATCAGCAAGAAGGTACTGTACAAAGTGGTCCGGTTGTAGGTCAGCTACGCAAGCAGGATACTGCTAAGTTCAACGAATATATGAGACTTGATGTTGTTAAGAATCAATTCCCTAACAACGTTAAGCTAGTATATGGTGCACAAAGCAAAGACGATCGTCGTAACCCTAATGCTCCTTTATTAGTATATGCGCTTAAAACTGAGCCGGGCTCTAAGGAGTCTAAGCTGGAAGGTGAGCACGTTACTAAAGCAAGTATGGAGTTCAACCCGATGAACGGTCAGCCTGAGGTAACAATGGACTTTGATAACGCTGGTAAGCGTATCTGGGCTAAAATGACCGAGGAGAACACAGGTAAGTTCGTAGCTGTGGTAATGGATGATAAGGTTTATTCTGCTCCACGTGTTAACGGTCCTATCCCTAATGGTAGAACTTCTATCAGTGGTGGTTTCACTATTGAGGAAGCAAAAGACCTTGCAAACATCCTTAAGTCTGGTAAATTAGATGCTCCTGCACGTATCGTACAAGAGCAGGTTGTTGGTCCTACACTAGGTGCTGAGTCTATCAAAGCTGGTAGCGCGTCATTGATCATTTCTTTCATCGTAATATTCTTCCTAATGCTTGTGTACTACAACACAGCTGGTTTGATTGCGAATATTGCGTTGATATTGAACATATTCTTCACGTTCGGTGTACTTGCAGCTTGGGGCGCAACACTTACAATGCCTGGTATCGCAGGTCTTGTGTTGACAATAGGTATGGCTGTGGATACCAACGTAATTATATTTGAGCGTATCAAGGAAGAGCTCGCCTTGGGTAAGACCCATAAGCAAGCTGTAGAAGATGGATATAAGCGTTCTTACGCACCTGTATTAGATGGTCACATCACTACGTTGATCACTGCTATCATACTATTTATCTTTGGTCTTGGTCCGGTAAAAGGTTTCGCAACTACTCAGATACTAGGTCTATTACTTTCTATGTTCTGTGGTATCATGGTATCTCGCCTTGTTACGGATATGTACATGAAGAAAGAAGGACGTCACTTCAAATACTTTACAGGGCTTTCTAAGTCTATATTCAAGAAGGCTAATTTTGACTTCGTTGGTAAGCGTAAGATTACTTATGGTATCTCTGTGATAGTAATACTAGCTGGTATCGGGTCTCTAGTTAACGGTTTCCACCAAGGGGTTGAGTTCAGCGGTGGTCGTAGTTATACTATCCAGTTCGATAAGAGCCACAAAACAGAAGAGGTACGTAAGCAGTTAGAGCCTTACTTCCACGAGTTCCCAATTGTTAAGACTGTTGGAGGAGCTAACCAATTGAACATTACTACATCTTTCTTGAAGACATCGAACGATAAGAATGCCGAAGCTATGGTACAGGATACATTGTACACAGGCTTGATGAAAGGAGGCTTTATCGGAAATGATGTGACAATAGATCAGTTCAAGAATGATTACATCATATTCAATACGAGTGTTAACCCTACTATCTCTGATGACCTTGTACAAGGTGCTAAGTGGGCTACATTCCTATCATTGCTAGCAGTAGCTATATACATCTTAATGCGTTTCCGCAGATGGCAATACTCTTTGGGTACGCTTGTAGCATTGCTGCATGATGTGTGTGTAACGCTTGCAGTATTCTCGTTCTTGAAAGATGTAGTGCCATTCTCGTTAGAGATAGATCAGCACTTCATCGCGGCGATACTTACTGTGATCGGTTTCTCAATGAACGATACGGTGATCGTATTCGACCGTATACGTGAGTACTTCCGTAAGTCTCCAAAAGAAGGTTCTAAGAGTGTTATCAACCGTGCGATCAATGATACGCTTAGCCGTACCATTATGACCGCCCTTACAGTATTCATCACTGTATTGATCCTATTCATCTTTGGTGGAGAGGTAACGAGAGGTTTCGCTTTCGCTATGATGATCGGTATCGCAACAGGTACTTACTCATCAATATTCGTAGCTGCACCGGTATTGGTAGATATGGATAAGAAAGATAAACTGAAGAATGAGGTAGATAGAGATGCTCAGATAGAAGAGTTGAAGAATATGGCTTAATGCCACATGATATATTTCTTAAAGTTTGGATCCCGCACTAATTGGTGCGGGATCTGTATTTTTAGAATGATTACATTTGTAACTACTTATGCTACAGAGATTTTTTGGACATCTCGGTCGGATCATGATAATGCTTAAGGAATCTATAAGCAGACCGGAGAATACCAAGGTTTATTGGAAAGAGTTTATGGCACAGTGCAATGATATTGGCATTAGGTCTCTACCTATTGTTATCATCATTTCATTCTTCTTAGGTGCTGTACTTACTATACAAACTGCCTACCAGTTGATTAGTCCTTTGATACCTAAGCCGGTTATCGCTCAGATAAACAGAGATTCTACCATACTAGAGCTTTCCCCTACGGTCATCTGTATCGTATTGGCAGGTGTAGTAGGCAGTAAGATAGCCTCAGAGCTGGGTAATATGCGCGTGAGCGAACAGATAGACGCTCTGGAGATAATGGGTATCAATACCAAAACGTATTTGCTATTGCCTAAAATAGTAGCAGCTGCTATTATGGTGCCTCTGCTTATTATTCTTTCGATCTCTATAAGTATAGCAGGTGGCTATATTGCAGGTACATTCTCGGGTATTCTTAGTCCAGAGCAGTTTAGAGAAGGGTTATCATTAGAGTTTATTCCGTATAATGTTTTCTTTTCTATGATGAAGGCATTTACATTCTCTCTTATCATATCTATAATACCGGCTTATTTTGGTTATTATGTAAAGGGTGGTGCTCTTGAGATAGGTCGTGCTTCTACTACAGCTGTGGTTGTAAGCTGTATCCTTATCCTTTTGGGTGACTATGTACTTACGGTACTTCTATTGTAACTTCTTATTTTATACTACACATATAATAGAAAAGCAGGAGCGTTAAACTCCTGCTTTGTTTTTTTTATTTTATGCT
>CAZPDA010000241.1:0-4164 GCA_964585115.1 uncultured Flavipsychrobacter sp. | reverse complement strand
ATCTATCCCAGAACAAAGACCGTTTTCTGGAAGAACTATTAGAACTATTGCGCATACCATCTATAAGTGCAGACAGCAAATACAAGGGCGATGTAGCCAAATGTGCTGAGGCGGTGAAAGAAAGCATGCTGAAAGCAGGCTGCGACACGGCTGAGATATGCCCTACTGCCGGGCACCCTATAGTGTATGGTGAGAAAATGGTAGACCCTGCTCTTCCTACAGTATTGATATATGGACACTACGATGTGCAACCACCCGACCCATTAGAGCTATGGGACAGTGGTCCATTCGACCCGGTGATAAAAGACGGTAACATATATGCTCGTGGTTCTGCGGATGATAAAGGTCAGTTCTTCATGCACGTTAAGGCATTTGAAGTAATGGCTAAGACCAACACGCTTGCTTGCAATGTGAAGATGATGATAGAAGGTGAAGAGGAAGTTGGCTCAGACAACTTAGGCATCTTCTTAGAAGACAATAAAGAGAAACTAAAAGCAGATATCGTATTGGTATCTGATACTGCTATGCTTAGCCTTGAGAACCCATCTATCGAGACGGGTCTACGTGGACTAAGCTATGTAGAAGTAGAAGTTACTGGTCCTAACCGCGACCTACACAGTGGTGTATACGGTGGTGCTGTAGGCAACCCTATCAATGTGCTTTGTCATATGATAGCTTCTCTACACGACGAGAACAACCACATTACCATCCCTGGTTTCTACGACAAGGTACAGGAGCTAAGTGCTGATGAGCGTACAGCTATCAACAATGCACCGTTTGACCTTGATGAGTACAAGAAAGACCTTGCGGTAGATGATGTATTAGGAGAAAAAGGCTATACTACGGTAGAGCGCACAGGTATCCGCCCAACATTGGATGTGAACGGTATATGGGGTGGTTATACAGGAGAAGGTGCTAAAACGGTACTTCCTTCTAAGGCTTATGCTAAGATATCTATGCGCCTTGTGCCAGACCAAAGCTCTCACGAGATAACAGAAATGTTCCAAAAGCATTTTGAAAGCATAGCTCCTGCATCTGTGAAAGTGAAAGTAACGCCGCACCACGGTGGTGAACCTGTTGTTACTCCTACTGACTCAGTAGCATACCAAGCAGCAGCAAAAGCGATACAAACTTCATTTGGCAAAGAGCCTATACCTACACGCGGTGGTGGTAGTATCCCTATCGTTGCATTGTTTGAGAAAACATTAGGCCTTAAGACCGTACTAATGGGCTTCGGTCTTGATAGTGATGCAATACACTCGCCAAACGAGAAGTATGGTGTGGAGAACTACATGAAAGGTATCGAAACGCTACCTTACTTCCACAAGTACTTTGCTGAGATGAGTAAGTAATCTCCTCCCTTATAGAGAGGCAAATTATATTAAAAAAGGGTGGCGCGAGCCGCCCTTTGTTGTATACACAGCTTGTTAAATAACAAAACTGCAACTACCTGATAATACATTCCTGATTATTTTTATTGCATGGCTGCTACAGGAAAAGCTACTTCTTTTAACATCCGTCAGACAACCTCCCTACTCAGATTGAGGGCTATGCAATTGGTGCGTGTAATAACAGGTACAGGCTGGCGTTCGTTGTTAGCCATACCACTCTTACTACTTGTTGTTAGTTATGGCATCAAGACATTGACAGACCGCAGTGTCTGGCAACTGAACCTTATCGCTTGCGCATTAGTGTATTTGGCAGATACGGTTCGTAAAGACAAAAGCTTCTTATCTCTATTAAGTGTGAACGGGCAAGCTTTCAGGCTGGCAGAGTACACTATACTTGCCATACTAATGAATGTATATGCCGTATCACAGTCTGTAGTGAATATCCTGTATCTATTGGGCACAATTTTATTCGCAGTAATACTGGTCAACATTCAGCCCAATAAACAGTTGAAAAAGCCCGATATATTAAAGCGTATCACAGGGCTACTCCCGCTGCGGGTGTATGAGCTAAAATACGGCGTAAGGCAAGTTGGAGTACTAATACTCTTGTTCTGGGGAGTGGCAATGGTGACAGCTTTCTTTGGACCTGTAATACCGTTCTTTATCATAATGGTATGCCTAATGCTTTTAGAACACATCAGCTATACCGAACCTATAGAGGTAACGCAAAGTCATCGAACGGTCGCCCGAGCATTAAATGGCAAAATGAAGCAACTGGCAAAGATCATCTTTATGTTCTTTTTGCCCCCTGCGGTCATTACATTGATAATAAGACCCGAGTGGACCATAGTAGGAGTTATTGCACTATCATATCTGCTATCTTATATCAACATTTTTTATGCACTGCTATTACGCTATGCCGATGACGCTACCATGCACAGTCGTTTTTCTAAAAACGTGCAGCTGGTTTCCTTTTTAGTTGTATCACCCCTACTACCCTTATCTGCCTACTTATTATATAGAAAATATAAAGCCGCTACATGCAACCTACAACCGTTATTGAATTAAAGAGCTTTTCGTTCTCCTATGGCAATAAGCCCGTGCACAAAGGCCTGAACCTGCGTGTAAAGCGTGGCACAGTACACGGTATACTAGGTGCTAATGGCGTAGGCAAGTCCACTTTATTCAACTGTTTGTTTCACAATCACCAGCATGATGCGATACATGTAGCAAAAAGCTGTGAAAAAGAATTGGCATATCTACAGGCAGAGCCGTATCACTATCCATACATGACCGGGATGGAATACCTGAAAATAATCAGCCCAAAAGAGAAGCATGTTGACATAAAAGAATGGAACAGCATTTTCCAGCTACCACTTAATGAGTACGTACACAACTACTCTACAGGTATGAAAAAGAAAATAAGCCTGTTGGGTAATATCCTGCTGGATAAAAAAATAATCCTGCTGGACGAGCCGACCAATGGGTTGGACCTAGAGACCAACGAATTTTTCAAGATACTGGTAGCCAAGCTAAAACAAACAGGCAAGACCATCATCATATCTTCGCATGTATTGGAAGTATTATTCAGTATTTGTGATGCAATTACGCTTATTAGCGGTATTGGCAGGTCTGCAACCTATACGCTTGAAAACTTTGGAGAACTGAAAGCGACCGTTCAGTCAAATTACGGAACGGGCAAGCAAGAAGTATTAGATAAATTGCTACAAGCATAGCAGCAGCGATGCTGAGGTGTGACAAACTATTAAGTTAGCACAATTTTATAACATTTTCACTATTTGAAATAAGGTGTAGATAGTAGAGATTTGTATCAAAACGCAGAAGATATGGAGGAGCAAATAACGATAGCAATAGACGGACATTCATCTTGTGGTAAAAGCACGCTGGCAAAAGAGCTGGCAAAGGCACTCAACTACAAACATATAGACAGTGGTGCAATGTATCGCGCCATTACGCTCCACTTCATCAGGAACAATGTGAACATATCTGACGCAGAAGAAGTAAAAGCTGCTCTTGATAATGTAACGCTGACCTTCACACACAATGAGGCAAAGAACTCCAATGATATTTGCCTGAATGGAGAGAACGTAGCCCACCAGATACATGAAATGATAGTAGCAGAGCGCGTGAGCGATGTGGCTGCTATAAAAGCCGTTCGCGAACTAGCGGTAGCACAGCAGAAAGAAATGGGCAAAGAAGGTGGCATCATCATGGACGGTAGAGATATAGGTACGGTGGTGTTCCCTAATGCAGAGCTAAAACTCTTTATGACCGCAGATATGGATGTACGTGCTAAAAGACGTTTCCAAGAGCTATATGAAAAGAACCCCAACATCACTTACGAAGAAGTAATAGCTAACATACAGATGCGCGATTATATAGACAGCAACCGTGAAGAGAGTCCGCTGACCCAAGCACCTGATGCGGTAGTGCTGAACAACTCGCACATGACCAGAGACGAACAACTAAAAACAGCACTAGGCTGGGTAAAAGAACGTACAGCCAAGCTTGCTGCACAATAAGCGATAAATAATCTTTGATTTTTCCTGTTGACTTGCCAACTTTGAGCAAGTCAATTTTTTATACGATGACCAACCACGAGATATCCGACCACTTTTCATTGTTATCCAAACTGATGGACATTCACGGCGAAGACAGCTTCCGTGCAAAGTCTTATGGCGTAGCCGCATATAATATAGACAAACTGCCTAAAGAGGCGGAAGACATGGACGATGCCGAGCTGTTCAGCATG
>CAZPDA010000240.1:0-4220 GCA_964585115.1 uncultured Flavipsychrobacter sp. | reverse complement strand
GTACACACTTGTGACTTTATTGATATTTATAGTGCTATGTTTAGCATGGTTGGTCATGTATGTATTCGACCTGTTTACTAAAAATCCTGATCGTTAGATATTTTAAGAACAACCTTCTGTATGTAGGGTATTACATGATCTTCAAACCAAGGATTTTTCTTTAGCCAAAAACGATTACGAGGAGAAGGGTGTGGTAGCGGTAAGTATTCAGGTAGGAATTCTTCATATGCAGATACTGTTTCTGTAAGATTACCCTTTATTCGTTCTCCCAAATAATAGTTCTGTGCATATTGACCAATGAGTAGTGTGAGCTTAATTTGCGTCATATTAGATAGCAATAAATTGTGCCACTGAGGTGCGCACTCTTTTCTAGGAGGTAGGTCTCCCGTCTTTCCTTTGCCGGGATAACAAAAGCCCATTGGGATCAATGCGACCTTATTGGGGTTATAAAATGTTTCAGTATCTACATTTAACCATTTGCGTAGTTGTTTCCCACTGGCATCATCCCAAGGTATACCAGTTTGATGCACTTTGCTCCCTGGTGCTTGTCCTATAATTACAATACTTGCATTTGTATCAGCTTGTACTACAGGTCTTATACCATGTTCTAAATGCTGCTTGCAGGTCGTACAGTTTTTAATATTTGAGAGTAGGTCTTGCACTTATTAAAGTTAAAGCAATGAGCAGTTTTGTAGAAATAATTCGAAATATAATGCCTAACTATCAGATCATAAGTTAATTAGCATTATCGTAATCTAAAGGGTTATTTGCAATTTATTATCTTCGCCTCCACACAACAAATAAATAATAAATAGAGAAAATGGATTATTTAGATCAAGTTACATCATTAGCAATAGCGTATGCACCAAAGGTATTAGGAGCTATTGTTACATTAATTGTAGGTTTTTGGTTAGCAAGGCTAATAGCTGGGAAGCTACGTAGTGCTATGGAAAAGAAAGAGGTAGATGCTTCTTTAGTTCCTTTCTTGTACTCATTAGTACTTATACTTATTAAGATAATGGTACTATTTAGTGCAGCATCAATGTTTGGGTTAGAGGTTACATCGTTTGTTGCCATATTTAGTGCATTAGCTTTTGCTATTGGTATGGCTTTGCAAGGCAACCTTAGCCATATGGCTGCGGGAATTCTTATTTTATTTTTTAAACCATTTAGAGTAGGGAATTTTATAGTAACTCAAGGTTATTCAGGCACAGTAAAGGAGATACAGATTTTCAATACGATTTTAACAACGTTAGATAATCGTATTATAATTATTCCCAACGGTGCTATTATGTCAGGACCTATAGAAAACCTTACTGCAAATGACGTTCGTAAGGTACCTATGACCTTTGGTATTGGTTATGGTGATGATATAGATAAGGCACGTGAAGTGATAAAAAGAGTTGCAGACGGATGCCCTCAGATAGACCACGACCAACCTGTTGATATTATTGTAACAGAACTTGCAGACAGTTCAGTAAACTTTGCAGTACGCCCTTGGTGTAAGACAGCTGATTACTGGACAGTATATGCATATATGCATGAGCACATCAAAAAGGCTTTTGATAAAGAAGGTATCGGTATCCCTTATCCTCAAATGGATGTGCACTTACACAAAGATGCTTAATAGAACCTTATAGTAATAACATAAATAAAGCCTTGCTAATAGCAAGGCTTTATTATTATAAATGGTTTATTTAAATAGTCTAGTAACTCAATAGCTCGGCTATGCGTTTAGCTACCTTATCTGCACTTGGTAGCATTTCTGCTTCTAGTGCCATATTCATTGGTACAGCAGGTAGGTCTAGCGCACCTATGGTTTGTACAGGAGCGTCTAAGAACTGGAAGCAGTTTTGAGCGATACGACCAGCTAAAGCCTCGCAGAATGAGTTTCTAAGCTGCTCTTCTGTAAGGACGATACACTTACCATGTTTTTTAACCGTTTCGTATATCAGTTCTTCATCCAATGGATAGATAGTTCTGATGTCTATCACTTCTACCTGACCCGGGAATTGTTTAGCAGCATTTTTAGCCCAGTACACACCCATACCATATGTTATGATACAAAGGCTATCGCCATTATCTACAGCATCTTGACCAGACTCTAGTGCGATGCGTCCTTTACCAAATGGTAGGATGTAGTCACGAGCAGGCTCTATTGTTTTAGCCTCTTCGGTACCAGGTACTTTACTCCAGTATAGACCTTTATGCTCTAGCATCACTATCGGGTTAGGGTCGTGATACGCAGCTTTTATAAGTCCTTTAAGGTCAGCAGCATTACTAGGGTAGGCTATCTTGATACCTTTGATAGTTGCTAATGTACTTTCTACACTTCCACTATGATAAGGACCACCACCACCATATGCACCAATAGGTACACGTAGTATATTGCTAACAGGGTATTTACCCATACTTAAATAGCAACTCTTACTGATCTCAGTAACAAGCTGATTGATACCTGGGTATATGTAGTCTGCAAATTGTACCTCAACTATTGGTTTAAGTCCTACGGCACTCATACCAACAGTACTACCTATAATATATGCTTCTTGTATAGCTGTATTGAATACACGGTCGTCGCCAAACTTTTGAGCAAGGGTAGCAGCCTCACGAAATACACCTCCAAGACGCTTACCTACATCTTGTCCGTAGAAAAGACATTCAGGGTAGTCCTGCATCAGCTCTTCTACAGCATGTAGTGCAGCATCTACCATTACTACCTTTTCCTTAGTATTAGCAGGCACACGTGTTCCTTTCTCCTCTGTTATAGGGTTAGGTGCAAAAACATGAGATGCTACTTCGGTTGGGTCTGGTTCTGGCGCCGCAGTGGCTTTTTCAAATTCACTTTTTGCAAAGTCGTATTCTTCCTGCTCTATACGGTTCAGTTCCTCTTCACTAATGCCATGCTTCTCAATTAGTTGCTTTTTCAGTTTTGGACCAGGGTCGTCAACTGAATGTTTAGCCAAGTCGTCTTCAGTACGGTACCACTCTTTACGTACACCGGATGTGTGGTGTCCTAGTAATGGTACTTTAGCATGTACTAATATCGGAGCTCTTTCTTTTCTAACCCAGTCAATGGTGTATTCCATTGTTCTATAAGAGTCGGTAAAGTCGCTACCATCTACACGAACACGCTCTAAGCCTTTAAAGCCCGCAGCAAATTCGTACGCGTCCATAGTACGAGCCTCATCGCTACTTACAGATATGCCCCATTCGTTATCTTGAACTAAGTATATAATAGGTAGTTGATGTAATACAGCGAACTGAAATGCTTCACTTACCTCACCTTCTGTAACACTACCATCACCTAGAGAGCAAACCACTACAGGTGGTTCTTCATACCCTCTAAGGTTTTGTTTCTCAATGTACTGTATGCCTTGAGCTACACCTGTAGTTGGTATCACTTGCATACCGGTTGCACTACTTTGGTGTATTATCTGAGGGAAGTTCTGCCTACGTATATTAGGGTGGTTATAATATGCTCTACCTCCTGTGAAGGGGTCATCAGCTTTAGCTAATAACTGTAGCATCAACTCATATGGGCGGTATCCCATACCTAGCATTATGCTCTCATCCCTGTAGTAAGGGCTTACATAATCATCAGGCTTTAGTAGCATCCCCGTAGCTAATTGTATAGCTTCATGCCCACGTGATGTACTGTGTACATACTTACAAATCTGGCGATTGTCATCATAAATAACTGCCATGGCTTTGGCCGTCATCATTAGGCGATACGCCTTTAATAATAGATCGTTCGAAAGTGCTTTCTTATTTCTATCCATATCAGAGAGCGACAAAAGTACAGTCTTATAACGAAAAATTTTTCATAGCATTACAAAAATAAATTATTTGAGGGCATAAAATTTAACTGGATCAGATGCGTTATAGTTGAGAAGTGGAAAATATTTTTCTAAACTTCATTTCCTTAAGAAATTAGAACCGCTATTTTTGTTTCGATAAACTTGAATTATGCAATCATTTGATTTTAAGAAGTTTTTACCGCATCTATTAGCCATTCTTGGCTTTATAGTAATTGCAGCCCTATTTAGTTATCCTCAATTGAAAGGTGAGGTCTTAAAGCAGCACGATATAGTATCGTGGAAAGGCATGGTGAAAGAAGGGCAGGATTGGTATGAGAAAACAGGAGAGAATGTGTTGTGGAGTAACTCAATGTTTGGTGGTATGCCTACCTATACCCACTATGTGCCAGAGAGTAATAA
>CAZPDA010000239.1:0-4231 GCA_964585115.1 uncultured Flavipsychrobacter sp. | reverse complement strand
ATATTATAACAACACTTTCCATAGTAACGCAACAGGTTCTACCAACTATGTAGGTTATCTATATAATAGCAGTTCTTCATACAATTCAAAGTTCAAGAATAATATCTTCAGTAAGTCTGGTACTAAGGGTTATGGAGTGTACGTGTATAGTAAGAATTATACTGAAATGGATTACAACTTGTATCACGTAAATGGTGGTACTTTGCTTAGACAAGTATCTCCTTCTGTTACTACAAACTCAATAACTACATGGAGAGCACAGACAGGTAATGATATGAATTCATTGGTATATGAGCCGAAGTATGTAGATGCTGCAAATGGTAATTTAATGCCTGATATTTCTAGCCCTAATGCATGGGCTATCAATGGTCGTGGTGTACACGTAGCAGGTGATACTATGGACTTAGCCGGTAATCCACGTCCGAGAGTTACGGCGGATGGCGTTCCTGATGTTGGTTGTTATTCTATTACACCTACATCTACACCGCCTCTATGTGATGCTAGCCCGTCAATGCCGGTTGCTAACAGTGATCAGGTGTTTACGTTCGGTGGGGATACTGTAGCTGTTATCTCTTGGGCTAACACAGTGCCTACCAGCTCAGTAGATATCAGACAATATACCGGTACCAAAGCTAATCCTATCAATGCCGGTGTAGAGCGTATGTTCTTCTACACTGCTATTGATGGTAATGATTACTTGTATACGACTAATCCAAAGGTTTATTATAAAGACCCATGGATTGGTAATATCTCATCAGAGACCAATGCTGTAATAGCAAAGTCAAGTGCAGGTAATGCATGGCAAGGTTATAATTATAACAATGCCACCACCGATACGGTAAGAAATATATTAGCCCCTGTAAATGATTTTGATAGTCTAGGTAACTACACTGGTGTTGAAAATGCAAGAATAGGTATTCGTTGTGTACCAACACCTGGAGGTTTTGATTTTGATAATATCACCAAAGAGTCTGCAGATGCTACATGGGATGCGATTTGGAATCCGGTAGGTTATCAGGTAGTTATAAAGAAAGTTCCTGGAACACCTGGTGCTGGAGCAGGTACTGTAGTTACTAGCAATAACATTTCATTCTCAGGATTGGATGAGGATACGAAGTACTATGTATATGTAAGGTTTATTTGCGGGGCAAATGATACATCGTCATGGGGTGTAGATACGTTCTGGACATTGGTATCGTGTCATGCACCAACACTTACTTTATCTCAACTTAACACTGATAAAGTGGTCGTATCATGGGATCCTGTTAAGACAGCAACAGATTATGAATATGTAATAGACAAGTCGCCAAATGATCCTTCATTCGGTACGTCTATCAAGTCTACAAGCTTCTTGGCTCCATATTTGAACAGTGGAGATACCTATTATGTACACGTACGTAGTAATTGTAACAGTATCTATCCGGAGTCGCCATGGTCTACTCAATCCTTCCAGACTTGGCCATTGGGTGTAGGAAGTGTAGCTAATTCATCGAATGGTATTTCGGCTTATCCGAATCCTGCAAGTGATGTATTGAAAGTAGAGGTAGGCGGACAGATAGGAAGCGGAGCAGTAATGCAGCTAACAGATGTAACAGGCAAGGTAGTGATACTGGAGTCAGTAGAAGATAATACTACGGAGCTAAATGTTAGTGAATTGCCATCAGGAATATACTTATTGAAGTATCGTGATGACAACCGTACAGAGACCATTAAGGTGACTAAACAATAGGATATAATAATTAAATAAGTAAAGCCCTTGAGTATTGCTCAAGGGCTTTGTTTTTTGATGTAAAGCAGGGTGATTCTTAGTGCTGTTTTTTAATGGGGGTATTAATATGAGTTTAAATATGCGTGATGTTTGCCATTATTTATTGTCTTAATTGGATGGTAATTCATGTAAAATTGTTTTAAATAACATGGCCTTTTTACTCTAAAGCACTGTTTTAAAGCATGGTTTGTTGTGTCTTAATTTGGATTGAATGTTATGTTTATTTCATTTTAATATTGAGATGCGTTTTTTTAATAGATGTCAATTTTTACTACAAGTAACTTTACATAGTGCATTGTTATATATACAACAATTGCATTTTTTCTCGGTTTTGAGCTCTTTTTTGAAGGTTAAGAACTGCTATAATAGAAATAAGTAAACGATTTAAATACGTAGTAAAAATGAAGCACATCAACATGTTCAGAAAACACATTCTATTACCCTTATTAACACTTCTGGTAGGGGTAGGTACGGCAGAGGCGCAGTTGAGCGGTACATATACTATAGGGGGTACAAGTCCTGATTATAGTACCCTATCTGCAGCGATAAGCGACCTGAATTCAAGTGGTGTAAATGGTCCTGTAACATTTATGGTACGAGACGGTAGCTATTCAGGGTCGTCTTGGCGAGGGTCTATTGGTAATGTAACAGGTGCTAGTTCTACTAATCGTATCACATTTACTTCGCAGAGCAATGATGCGACAAAAGTTACAATACAAGCATCTACGAACTCCTCTAATAACTATGTGTTTCGTTTAAGCAATGCATCCTTTATTACAATTAAGAATTTGACGTTGAAGACGAGTAGCAGTAGCTATCAGCGTATGGTTGAGTTTACATCAACTGCTAGTAATGATAGTATCTATAACTGTGTGTTGAGTGGTCGTACTAATAGTAGCTCATCTAATACTAGAGCATTGATATATGGTTACAGCTTTACAGGAAGCAATAACGTTATCATGAACAATGAGTTTGAGCAAGGTGGTACATGGATCTATTTAAGAGGTTCTGGTACTACTAGCAACTATAATAATATGTTGATCTATGGTAACACGTTTACCAATACATCTGGTTATTACGGCATTTATTCATACTATAGTAGTAATCTTCGTATTATTAATAATACTATGAACAGAACTGGTTCTGGTACTTATTACGCACATTACCACTATTACCCAAATAACAACTTCCAGTTTAATAACAACACTATTAAAGCATCTGCAACAAGTACACTATATGGTATCAGATTATATTATGCAAACTACTATTCTAATAGTACCACGCAGCTGCCTGAGATGCATAATAACAATATAGAATTGACTAATAATACCGGTACTACTTATCCATTCTATACTTATAGAAGTAAAAGAATGACTTACCTGAACAATAATGTTAAGGTAAAGCAGAGTAGAGGATATATCAGGGGGTATGGTCCATTGTATTATAACGAAAATTCAAGAGCATCAAATAATACGCTTGATTATGAGATGACCTCTTCTTCTTCAGGTTATATCTACAATCAGTACATGTGCTATAACGGTTTAAATTCTCCGGATACCTTCTCTAACAATACTGTTAAACTAGAAAAGAATAATGGTTCTGGTGGATGTTATAATTATGTAGGCTACTATGGTAATACAATTATAACTGGTAATACTTTTGATGTAAAAGGTGGTAGGTCAACTACTTACAACTACTTTTACTACTTAAATGGTGCTATCGTTAAGGATAATATTTTTAACGCTCAAACTACTACAGGTACACTATATGGAGCATACATATATGGTAACACATCTTATTCAGGAGCTGTTATAGATGGTAATGAATTTAATATATCTAAGAATAGCGGAACTCTATATGGTATCTATGCATACTATATGACTGGATTTAAGTTTATGAACAATAAGGTAGTGACTAAGACTTCAGGTAGTAACTATACTTTGAGAGTTTACCGTAACTATAGTGGTCATTATTACAATAATACTTTCCATAGTAATGCAACGGGATCTACCAACTATGTAGGTTATATAGACAACTCTACTTCAAGCACATATAACGCTAAATTGAAAAACAACATATTCAGTAAGTCTAGTAATAAAGGCTATGGTGTATATGTATATAGATCAAGTAATGTAGAATTGGATTATAATTTATATCATGTAGAAGGAGGGTCTTTACTTCGTTGTGGTTCTCCAAGTGTAACAACTAATTCAATTGCTACATGGAGAAATAAGACAGGTGAGGATATGAATTCATTGACCTATGAGCCGAAGTATGTAGATGCTGCAAATGGTAATTTAATGCCTGATATTGCCAGCCCTAATGCATGGGCTATCAATGGTCGTGGTGTACATATTGCTGATGATACTATGGACTTGGCCGGTAATCCACGTCCTAGGGTTACGGCAGATGGCGTTCCTGATGTTGGTTGTTATTCTATTACACCTACATCTACACCGCCTC
>CAZPDA010000238.1:0-4275 GCA_964585115.1 uncultured Flavipsychrobacter sp. | reverse complement strand
ATTTGTTAATATCTTTTAGAACGCATCTTGGGTAATCGTAACTTATAATTACAGTGTCATTTGAGTATAATCTTTCTGATTATCAATAAGTTAATAGATCAACTACTATAGGGTCTAGTATTTATATTTATGTTTTTCGTATTGATGGAAATGATGTACCTTTGCAGTCCTTTTTAAAAACTATATATTTTGGAAGAAAATCAAATTGTTAACCAAACTGAAGGCCTAACAGAACAAATGGCCGGCGCTCACGACGATTTCGACTGGAGCGTGGACAAAAGAAACGTTGCGCATTACTCTGAGGAGCAGCGCAAAGAAATGGAAGAACTGTATGACGGTACTTTCAAAGACATTACAGAAGCTGAGCTACTTACAGGTAACATCGTAGGGCTTACAAAAACTGATGCTATCATTAACATCGGTTTTAAGTCTGATGGTCTTGTATCGCTTAATGAATTCCGTGATTTGGATGAAGTTAAGATAGGCGACGAAGTAGAAGTAATGGTTGTTGAGAAAGAAGATCGTAATGGTCATCTTCACCTTAGCCGCAGACTGGCTCGCCAGACTCGTGCTTGGCAGAAGATCGTTGAGTTCTACAAAACAGGTGATGTTGTTACAGGTACTATCACTAGTAAGACCAAAGGTGGTCTTATCGTTGACGTGTATGGTCTTGAAACATTCCTACCTGGTTCTCAGATCGACGTTAAACCTGTTACTGACTACGATCAGTATGTGGGTAAAACAATGGACTTCAAAGTTGTTAAGATCAACGAAGCTATCCGTAACGCAGTAGTTTCTCATAAAGCGCTTATCGAAAGCGATATTGAGCAACAACGTACTGAGATCATCGGTAAGCTTGAGAAAGGTCAGGTACTTGAGGGTACTGTTAAGAATGTTACTGACTTTGGTGCATTCATCGACCTTGGTGGTGTTGATGGTCTATTGTATATTACTGACATTAGCTGGGGACGTATCACGCATCCAAGCGAGGTGTTAGAGAACGGTCAGAAACTAAATGTTGCTGTCCTTGACTTTGATGATGAGAAGAAGCGTATCAGCCTAGGCTTGAAACAACTTACTCCACACCCTTGGGACGAGCTATCTGCAGATATTACAGAAGGTTCTAAGGTGAAAGGTAAGGTTGTGAATATTGAAGATTATGGTGCATTCCTTGAGATCCTACCAGGTGTTGAAGGTCTAGTACACGTATCTGAGATCACATGGTCTTCTCAGCCTATTAATGCTAAAGAATTCTTCACTATGGGTGATGAGTATGAGGCAGTAGTAGTTACTCTTGATAAAGAAGAGCGTAAGATGAGCCTTTCTATCAAGCAGATGACTGAAGACCCATGGGAGACTATCGAGAACAAATTCCCAATAGATAGCAAGCACAAAGGTATCGTTAAAAATATCACTCCTTACGGTGTGTTCGTAGAGCTTGAAACTGGTATCGGTGGTATGATCCACATCAGCGACCTAAGCTGGATCAAGCGTTATAATCACCCTAACGAGTTCACTAAAGTTGGTGAAGAGATCGATGTTGTGATCCTAAGCATAGACAAAGAGAACCGCAAGTTGGCTCTAGGTCATAAGCAAATGGAAGAAGATCCATGGAACACATTCGAAACTGTATTCCCAATAGGTAGTGAGCATGAAGGTATCGTTACTAAGCGTGATGATAAAGGTGCTATCGTACAACTACAATATGGTTTAGAAGCATTTGCTCCATCTCGTCATCTTAAGAAAGAAGATGGTACAACTGTAGAGGTAGACCAAACATTACCTTTCGTTATTATCGAGTTCGATCGTAACGATAAGCGTATAATGGTTTCTCACACACGTGTATGGGAGCAAACTAAAGCTGACGAAAAAGAAGCTGTTAAGAAGCAAGCTGCTACTGACAGTGCCAATACCAAGAAAGCAGTTAAGAATCTACAAAGCAAGGTTGAAAAGCCAACGCTTGGTAACTTAGGTGCTCTTGCTGAGCTTAAAGAGAAGCTAAAGCAAGC
Organism: uncultured Flavipsychrobacter sp.; assembly: GCA_964585115.1. Taxonomy (GTDB): domain Bacteria; phylum Bacteroidota; class Bacteroidia; order Chitinophagales; family Chitinophagaceae; genus UBA5543. The sequence goes on along the minus strand of CAZPDA010000238.1, from coordinate 2,266 downwards.
AGAAGATGATAAAAAAGATAGCAACGAAGGTTAATCCTTAGTTCGTCTAAATACATCAAAAAGCCTCGCGTTTACGCGGGGCTTTTCTTTTTACATGCAAATCATACTTGAAACTTACTCTTTTGTAAAATGAAGTGTTTTACTACCACTAGCTGTTTGTACTGCTATAAGGTAAATTCCACTATTAAAAGCATCTACATCTATACTATTATTAGGGCTTTGTATATCTAATACTTCTTTGCCTGTAATGTCCATTATAGTTATACGTTTTATATCTTCTTTTGTGTTGATATATAACATATCTGATACTGGGTTAGGGTAGACACTTAACTTAATATTGCTATTACTAGTACTACTAACTGAAACAGGTATATTATACTTATACATACTATCAGAGAATACCAACCCTGGTGCAAAATCAGCACCTGTTCCTACATATGCGGTAGTGCCATCAGATGCTGCTGTAGACCATGCTGCTGAGTTTAGTGGAATATCTTGTACTTTATTCCAGCTATCATCAGTAGGGTTGTACTTCCATACATCTTGATAAATAGTAGTATAGTTACTCATACCACCACCAAAAAAGCCTTCACCTGAGGATGCAAATGCAAAGCCTGCTTGTCTTGTCGCTCCTGGAAAATCACCTTTCTTCGTCCAAGTATCTGTAGACGGATCATATTCATATACAGTTTTAACCTCATTACTACCACCGGCTGCTCCTGACGTAACGTATGCTTTACCATTTACAACAAAGGCTGATGCAAATATTACAGACCCAACCGGAGAATTAGCCAATTGCGTCCATGTGTCTGACGAAGGTTCATATTTCCAAAAGTCACCATCAACAGTACTTCCGTTAAACCCAGCTCCTACATACCCTATATTACCTATAGCAAAGGCATACATACCATCTCTCTTACCACCTGGGAACTTAGCTTTAGATGTCCATTTATCATTAATAGGATCATACTCTTGCATGTCATCTGTGAGGTCTGAAGCAGTGTTATATGAGCCTCCCATAATATAAGCCTTGCCATTAACAACAAATGTAGCAGGCCACGCCCTGTTTAAGCCACCACCTATATCTGCTTTAGATGTCCACATATTTGATGCAGGGTCATACATATACATCTTTTGTGAGCCAATGCCACCTGCTATATAAAGTTTGCCATTAATAATAAATGATCCTGCGCCATCAACAGCTCCACCAGGATATAGTGGGATAGAAGACCATTGAGCATAGGTGTAATTACCAATGAAAAGGGCAGTTAAGAGAATAAATGTTCTTAAAAGTGTAGTTGGTTTGGTCATAACATATAATTTTTATTCAAAACTATTTATATGCTCTTTCAAGAGTGTCTTGAGAAAGTTTGAATATGTATAACAAAACTTAAACAACCTTAAAGAATGAATAAAATGACAATATGTATAAAATAAACCTGCTATAGACAGTTATCTTTATAAGTGATATAATGAAGAAATTGAGTAGTAAATACCTTTTCGTACTATCTGGCTTAGTCTTGGTTAGTCTTATTGCAGTGCAATTATATTGGATATCAAGTAATGTAAACCTCCAAAAAGACACAACAGAGCGTACATTAAAAGATGACTTGCAACAGGTTGTAAAGGAAGTAGAAGAAGATGCTTATTGCTTCGATGTGTATGCTAAAAGCTCTTTTAAAATAGGTGAAGGGTTTTATTTAGTAAAGCAATCATACAAAGACGGTCAATTCTATGGCAATGAACAAGGAGGACATGTAGATACAATAGGCATGTATAATGTCTTCAACACAAAGAAAGGAGATTCAGTCTTTTACTCCTTTTCTCATATGGGGTTTAGTAACTATAGTGCAAAACTAGATATCTCTTTAAAGTTCAGGTTGATAGTAGACTCTAACACTAGAGCATCAGCCTTAGATAGCTTAGACACTAAAGTGCTGAATATCAACAACTACAAAGAATTACTTGCAGATAATAGAGGTATAACTGAGCTAGTAGATATAGACTATTTACACAGTAAAGTTCAAGAAGTACTTCTGCAGAGAAACTTGGACACAAACTATATATTAGGCATAAAGAAAGCTAGTGCAAATAGTTATAATTACCTGTCTCAAAATGCTGATACTAGCAAACTTAATTCTAGTGTTGTTAGAAGCTATATGCTAGAAGGCCATCTTAATGACCCTTATGAATTAGTGGTTTTTATACCTAACTCCTTTACCAATGTCATAAAATCTATGTCTATAATAATGTTATCATCTATTAT
>CAZPDA010000237.1:0-4298 GCA_964585115.1 uncultured Flavipsychrobacter sp. | reverse complement strand
GATATAATAATGGCAAAGCAGATCTTCTTTGATATAGAAGCACGCAATAAAATGAAAGCTGGTGTTGATACACTTGCTAATGCAGTAAAGGTAACATTAGGCCCTAAAGGTCGTAATGTAGTAATAGAGAAAAAATTTGGCGCACCTGGCGTAACTAAAGATGGTGTATCAGTAGCAAAAGAAATAGAACTGGAAGATGCTATTGAGAACATGGGTGCACAAATGGTTAAAGAAGTAGCATCTAAAACAGCTGATGTTGCAGGTGATGGTACTACTACAGCAACCGTTCTTGCTCAATCTATCATTAGCGAAGGTCTTAAGAATGTAGCTGCGGGTGCTAACCCAATGGATATCAAACGCGGTATTGATAAGGCTGTTGCAAAGATCATTGAGAACTTAAAATCTCAGTCTGCAGAGGTTGGTAGCGACAACACTAAAATAGAGCAAGTAGCTACTATATCTGCTAATAATGATAACGAGATCGGTAAGCTTATCGCTCAGGCGATGGAAAAAGTGGGTAACGAAGGGGTTATCACTGTAGAAGAAGCAAAAGGTACAGAAACTACAGTAGAAGTAGTAGAAGGTATGCAGTTCGATCGTGGTTACCTTAGCCCATACTTTGTGACCAACACAGAGAAAATGCAAACTGAGCTGGAGAACCCTTACATTTTGATCTTTGACAAAAAGGTCAGCACAATGAAGGATATACTTCCGCTACTAGAGAGCACAATGCAAGCTGGTCGTCCACTATTGATCATTGCTGAAGATGTAGATGGCGAAGCACTTGCTACACTTGTAGTGAATAAACTACGTGGATCTCTTAAGATAGCTGCTGTTAAAGCTCCTGGCTTTGGCGACCGTCGTAAAGAGATGCTACAAGACCTTGCAGTATTAACAGGCGGCACTGTTATAAGCGAAGAGCAAGGTTATAAGCTTGAAAATGCTACAGTTGACTATCTAGGTCAGGCAGAGAGTGTAACTATCGATAAAGACAACACTACTATCGTAAACGGTAAAGGTGAAAAAGACAATATCGATGCTCGTGTAAACCAAATCAAATCTCAGATAGAAACAGCTACCAGCGATTATGATAAAGAAAAGCTACAAGAGCGCCTTGCTAAACTAAGCGGCGGTGTTGCTGTACTTTACGTAGGTGCATCTACAGAGGTAGAAATGAAAGAAAAGAAAGACCGTGTGGATGATGCACTACACGCTACACGTGCGGCTGTAGAAGAAGGAATTGTTCCTGGTGGAGGTACTGTTTTCATCCGCGCTATCGAGTCTATAGACAACCTTGAAGGCGAGAATGCAGATGAAACTACAGGTGTTGCTATCGTACGTCGTGCTCTTGAAGAGCCTTTACGTCAGATAGTTGCAAACGCAGGTATAGAGGGCTCTATCGTAGTACAAAAAGTGAAAGAAGGTAAAGCCGACTTTGGTTTCAACGCTCGTACTGAAGTATATGAGAATATGCTTGCAGCAGGTGTTATAGACCCTACAAAAGTTAGCCGCGTAGCACTAGAGAATGCTGCTTCAATAGCTAGCATGCTACTTACTACTGAGTGTGTAATAGCAGACAAGCCTGAGCCTGCTGGTGCAGGTGGTCATAGCCACGAGATGCCAGGTGGTATGGGTGGTATGGGCATGGGTATGTAATACCTATTGTTCTCATTATATTATTAAAGCCGATAAGTTATACTTATCGGCTTTAATATTTTTTACATAAACACCTTTACTACCAGAAGTTATGCGGACATATTGTACGGCTTCTTTGAATATTAGGATTACTAAACAATCCTGTTTTAAAAACAGTTATTTCATACCCACCCTGCAGGTTACTAGCAGCTTGTAGTGAAGACAGATTAAGGTCATAACTAAAGCCAAAAGAATAAGTCTTGTAACGAAGCTTTACCACAGGCGCAACAGCATCTCCTAAACGATAAAAAGCTCCTCCATACAAACCAAATATCCTATCTCCATTATAATCTGTGAGATCCCAACCTAATAAGCCACCGAATATCAGTTCATTATAGGCACCCTGTCTCATATAGTTGGCATGTATTTGATAGTTAAATTTCTCGCTAGCCTTTACACTAACACTTGCACTAGCAGTAATACGCATCTTGCTAGTGATCGCTCCATTCTTGTAGAATGAATTCATTGGTTGTGTAAGGTGATATCCTGATAAACCTAGTATATAGTTGATCTTATTCTCAGCACCAGTAGTACTACTAAAGCTCACGCCTCCTCCAAAGTCCCATTGGCTAAAGCTTGGGTTCGAGAAAGTTTCTCCAGATGGCAACGTAGATTGAAACCTATTGTTCTGATATTGATTATCAAAGGTTGCTTTAGCAGGGTCAAAGCTACGCTGAATATACCCTCCTGTCAACCCCACAGAAAGATAAGAGTTATGATCATCTTCAAGAGACTTATTATACGCTATTGTAGGATATATCACTATTGTTTGCAAGTCGATAGAGCCAGACTTATCGTAATAAGCTGTTACCCCTGCACTGATAAAGTCTTTACCAATTGCTCTATGTGCTTCTGCAGAAATTAAGGCAGTGTTAAATGGATTACTAATGCTACCCCACTGGCTACGGTAGTTAACTCCTACTTTATAATCATCGCTAAACAACCCTGTAAGAGCTGGATTTCTAAGTGATGATATTTCATAGAATTGAGAAAAGTGTATATCCTGCGCTGAAGATTGTACTCCTACAAGCATTAAAGCGGCTACTATGCCTGATCTTATATTTTTCACAACGGTCTTCATGATCATCTGATTATCGTGATATCTCCTTTAACTTTCAGTAATTCATCGCCCTCACAATAGGCCTGTACAAAATACACATAGGTGTCAGGCGGCAAAACAGTTCCTTTATATGTACCATCCCAAGCAAAAGACTTATCATTCGGAGCAAAATTGCTACGCTCAAATACTACCTCACCCCAGCGGTTAAATATCTTGAATGAAACTACCTTCTCTATACCTGCTCCTCTTGGATAGAATACATCATTCTGCCCATCACCGTTTGGTGTAAATGTATTTGGCAAAAATAACTGCTTCTCATCACACAGAACTTTCACGGTCACAAATGCGCTATCTATACATCCATAATCAGAATATGCAGTTACAACATACCTTGTTGTTTCATAAGGAGAGGCTATTGGAGCAGTACAGTCGCTACAATTCAAACTTGACGATGGGGACCATTTTACACTACTAAAATTACTTCCTGTAACAAGTAAATCTGCGGTTGTCCCTGCAACTATTGACTGTTCCCCTTTTGCCTCAATATCAGGCTGAGGGAAAACAGTAACCTTAACAAAGTTAGTATCTGGTATACATGAACCTTCGTATGCTACTACCATATAATTAGTAGTTTGCGTTGCAGTACTAACCGGATTACCAGATGTGGGATCATCTAAACTATTAGCGGGAGTCCATTGGTATGTCTTTGCTCCAGAAACAATCAGTACAATAGAGTCCCCTTCACATATTTCTCCGCCACCAGTAATAGTACTAGTCACCTCGGTTTTTATATCTACTATCACCTCAGATGTGTCCTTACACCCATTACCATCAGTACCAATTACGGTATAATAAGTTTTGCTGGATGGTGCTGCCTTAGGGTTAGTACAGTTAGTACAACTTAAATTTACATTTGGAGACCATAAATAAGTTAATGCTCCAGAAGGATATAATGTCGCAGAGTCATCCAAACAAATTATAGTATCAGCACCTGCACTAACAGTAGGAGGAGGATATATAGTTATCTCTTCTGTAGTTGAGTCTATACATCCATTTGCATTCTCTACTCGAAGACTAACCGTATATTTACCTGCAGGACCAAAGAAGATAACCGGATTCTTCTTCGCGCTTACCTGCCCTCCTTGAAACTTCCAAGACCAAGCAGTTGTAGGAGAGTAAGGACTATAAGAAGAATCTTTGAACTGCACAGGAGTATTCTCACAAGGCGCATCTGCTCCTATATCCGCCACTACACCATCTACAGTTATAGTATCAAGCCCTGTACTTGCTGCCTTACATCCGTTCTGATCTTCAAATATTACTTTCGGCACATACTTACCCATTGTAGTATAGGTATGAGAGGTTGTTGTACCTGTACTGGTAAAGCCATTACCGTCACCAAAATCCCATATGATTTTTGCAACATTTTTTATCTGTGCATCAAAGTCAACTTTTAACGGTTTACAACCTACCAATGGTGTGTAGCTAAAGGCTCCATTATATCCTAATATCCTCACACTTTTCTCAATAGTATCTCTACAGC
>CAZPDA010000236.1:0-4429 GCA_964585115.1 uncultured Flavipsychrobacter sp. | reverse complement strand
TTAGAGAAAAAGAAGGATTGCCGATATAAATATTTATCCTTTACGATATACTTTATTAATATTGTGTATACTATACCCCTAGCGGGTGCGTTAATATGTATAAATGAACATGCGATTTGTAATACCCTTCCTTATTGGTCTATTATGTATGCAGTCTGCATCTGCTCAGCGTATCAATATCAATATGCCTGAGCACGACCAGAAGGCTTATTATTTTGGTATTACTTTCGGTACAAACTTCTCTACCTACCGCATCAAGTACAATGAGTCTTTTGTAAACACGGACACCTTTCGCACTATACAGCCTAAATATGGTCCGGGTTTCAACCTTGGGCTGATGGCCAACTTGCGCTTAAGCAGCTTTGTAGATGTACGCTTTGTGCCATCTCTTGCTTTTGCAGAAAAGCCAATAACGCTCAATATGACCTCTTTTGATGGTAGAGATAGCGTATCAGACCAAAGTGTAGAAGCGATATATATGCATTTACCATTCCAGCTAAAGTTTAAGAGCGACCGCATCAAGAACTTCCGCTTCTATGGTATCACAGGTGTCAAGTTCGACTTTGACCTTGCAGCAAATGCGCGCTCTCGCCGTAAAGATGAGTTCATTAAAGTGTCTGCCTTTGACTACGGCTATGAGCTAGGCGTTGGCTTTGAATTCTACTACCCTAATTTCATCTTCTCTCCTGAGATAAAGCTAAGCCAAGGCTTGGGAAATGCCTTATTCCCTGACGACCGTATACCATTCAGCAATGCTATTGACGGGCTTAGCACCCGCATGATCGTTATATCGATCCACCTGGAAGGATAATAAGATTTTCCTGATATTATAAATTCATTTCCCTTTTATTGAAGTACTAATATGACAGGTGCTATACTTTTGTTCCTATCGTATTATTAGCTGATATGAACACACTAACCTTGAAGAACGGTAAACTTGTAAAGTACATCAAAAAGATAGGGCTTTGGGGCTTTCTATTCTTCTTGGCGAAGGGACTAGTATGGCTGGCAATAGGGTATTTTGTCGTAAAGTAATTTTAGTTATTTCATTTATGTGGAAAAAGGCACGCGCAATGCGTGCCTTTTCTTATTCACAACCCATGACTAACAAATAGTCATAACAACAAAGTAGACCGTCATCACAAAACCGTTCTTGCTTTGCGCTTCCTCGGTCAATAATTTCTTCTTTAGTAGGTAATCTCATCTGAAAAGCGGCCTCACCGTCTCCGGTATAATAGTATCTACTATTGCCCTGTACATTCTGCAGTTGTTCTTCTTGTGATATCTCTTCACTCATCGGTGTGTTTTTACATTGTTCTAATGCGTTTCCGGATATCGGAAAGGCGCTTAACAGCATCATAGTTGATATAGTAAGGGGCTTGTGTACCATTGATACAAATATGGAGGAAATCAGTATCGCTAACAATGGGATTAACCTCATGCTACAGGGGGTATTTTTACCCCCTTGTTTTTATTTAGGAAATAATGATTGTGTAATTTGGGCTCACAAAAACTACACAACATATGCCAGTAAAAATTTCTTCAGATTTAAACTCTACAGATCCAAGAGCCATAACCCTTACAGAATACAACGAGGGCAAATCGAACTTTGAAATGCATTATTTCCACTCTGCGGAAGCTCTTCCATTTGGTGGAAAAGACTTCAGTTTTCTATGGAGTGACCTTGAGAACAATGTAAACAACTTCATCGCTCAAACAGGCATTCCATCAAATGAGGTATGTCTACGTTTTATACACTGCTTTGATTCTGCGACTGAATCACTATACCTCAGATTACAAATATGTAAGATGGTGGAAACGCCTATTATTGACTACGGCAAAAAGCTATACATGCTTGACGATAGTGCTTGTGTTTGGCTATCATTAAAACAAGATGAGTGCGTAGCAACACCAGAGCACACATTGGAAGACGTAAACTATCTAAGCAACTTTTATTATACTCCTGTAGAAGGCGCACAGGCTATGGAATGTCTGATAGAAGGTGGCCCTAACAAATTTGTACGGAACTTGGTATTCCCTTGGGAAGAAGAGATACAGCAAATGTATATTGACAACAACAGCCCGACAGGGGCCTCTGTAAACTTCGCATCTTGCTCCTATACACACCACAACGAAGGAGACGAATCTGTTGAATGGCCACATGGCTTGGTAATATACCTATCTGATGCATCGGGGACTAAAATGCTAAATGATGATGAGTATATATCAATATTCAGAAACAGAGGAGCTGACGTAAGCACAACATGTCCTCCTTTATGTAATGCCTATCTAAAACCAAATACTATATAGCTATTTATAAGCTATTAAATACACCAAAGCAGGGAATGTCTCTATCCTTTTATTAATTTCGCGCAAAGCATTATAGAGGATATGCGTTTTCTGCTTTTTTTACTTTTTCTCTCAAAAGCTATTGCTATTGGACTAGGCTTTAAAGCTAGACCTAAGGCACCTTCCCCCTATAGACTTCAGCTAATACAGATCATAATACTCTTTATAGTAGAAGGTATCGGTCTTTATACAGGCATTATAAAAGGACAGAACAACATGTGGCTATCAAACCCATACGTTCTGGTTGAAATATGGCTAGTGGCAACTATTACACAAAAGCTACTATCTGAATATACAAAGCATTCAAAGTGGATATATTTTTTACTGATACCTGTTTCTGCACTATGGTTTCATAGTATCATCACCTATGGGATTAGCGTTTTCGCAAACTGGTTCTATGCTACTTCTTCAATAGTACTGATACTGGCATCTACGATACTTTTATTTCATCTGTCTAATAGCGGAAAGAAAATATATGCCTCACCTGACTTCTGGTATGCTATAGCTCTGGCAATATCTTGTAGCATAACAATTCCACTATATGGGCTGCACAACTATCTGGTAGAACAAGGGAACAATGAACTGCATAAGCAGCTATATTATATAAATCAAATATCGGGCATCATTAGATATTCGCTTATTGCAGTAAGCTTTTATATCATTGCAAAGCCTACTAACACACAACCTGATGTACAACCTTAATGACGTTACTATAACGCTACTCATATCTACAATGGTGATACTACTGCTTATAGCGGGTGTTATCATTGTAATGATACTTGGCAATAGAAAGAGGGTACAGCAGGAGGTAAAAATGGCCCAGCTACAGGTAACCTATGAAAAAGAGCTACGCCTGGTAGAAAATGAGGTACAAGAGCAGACATTGACCAACGTATCGCGAGAGCTACACGACAATATTGGTCAACTACTAACCCTAATACGCCTACAGCTAGAGCAAGAGACCATAGATGATGAAGAAATGACCGACCGCCTAGCACCTATGGATAAGACCATTACAGACACTATTGAGCAAGTACGCTTACTTAGTCATAGCCTCAACACCGACCACTTAGAGCAAGCAGGTATACTCTCTGCTATAGATAAGGAGATAAAACGCATTCAGCAGATCAAAAGGATCAATATACACTGGAACAATGATGATACAGAACCTACAATGAGTAGTGATGAGAAGATAATGGCATTTAGGATATTCCAAGAGTTACTTAACAACGCACTAAAACACTCACGAGCTAAGAACCTCTACATTACTCTTAAAGGGAGTAACGCCTTCCTATTATCACTAGAAGATGACGGCAAGGGTTTTGATGTAGCGGCCACACTCAATTCAGGTAAAGGCTCTGGGCTGCAGAATATGCTAAAGCGTGCCAAACTAGCCAACTTATCTTTAGACATTAATGCCACAACAGATAAAGGAAGTATATTTGCACTCACACAATACTCCAATGCCTGATACCAAAAATATCTCCATCTTTCTTGTAGACGACCATGCAGTTGTACGCAATGGGCTGAAGATGCTCATTGAGCGAATGGGTAATTACACTGTAACAGCAGAGTATGATAATGGTCAAGACCTGATAGACGATATAGATGCACAAACACTACCTGACATCATAATACTGGACCTAAGTATGCCGGTGATGGATGGCAAAGAGACCGTTGAAGCACTGAATGAAAAAAGCATAAAAACCCCTATCCTACTTCTAACACTTGAGACCACTGAACAAACCATCATAGACCTTTTCAGAAAAGGGATACGAGGCTACTTGCCTAAAAGCAGCAAAGCAACCGTACTCAAATCTGCCATTGACGACATCGTTAATACAGGATACTACCACAATGAGATGTTGATGAAGGCATTAACTACGGACTATGCGGTAAGAACAGAGCAGGAAGATATATTAGACCAAGTAACGGATAGAGAGCGACACTTCCTAGAGCTAGTATGCGCCCCTGAAGAACTAACTTATGAGCAGATAGCGGCACAAATGGGTGTCAGCCGCAGAACTGTTGATGGCTACCGTGAGACATTGTTCGAGAAATTCAACCTCAGATCAAAGAC
>CAZPDA010000235.1:0-4437 GCA_964585115.1 uncultured Flavipsychrobacter sp. | reverse complement strand
GCCTAAAACACCCTTATGTAAATCTAAAGATGACGCATTCAAAAAACTTTCTTTGCATAGAAAAAAAAGGCAAAGTGATTTCTTAGATTGGCTAGACCCTAGCATACTCGAAGGAAGAGTTACAGATTATTTTTCTCACAATAGCAGAATCCATAAAATTTATGCAGATAGAAACAAGTGCTACATTCTTAAAACCTTAAGAAATCATATAGCTCATGATTCTATAAAAACGCAAAGAGAGATAAAGAAACTTGTTATCGATAATTTAGGTTACCTACCTATTAGAACACATAATAAGGTTAATGCATCAGATGTTTTATTTTCTATAGAACGCAATAGTCAAAAAAAATTTATAAAGTTATTTATTGATTATTATTCAGATTTAGAACTAAGTCTTTGTAAGTAAAAAAGGGTGTATTAACAAGCAAAACGCCCCTAACCGGTGTTAGAGGCGTTGCCCTATTATTACTACTACCATATATGAAAAAACAACTTCGCTTTATGCTATTGCTTATCTACTAACAAATGTTTGTTCGTTTTGTTTGGCTGCTTGTTCGTTCGCAGTTATTAGACGTTGGTACTGCCACTTCCCTTACTAGCCTTCTATTATTACTTACGTCAGAAATGCTCAATCGGTTTTAGTTGCTACATACTTTTTTTGATTGACACACTATAATTGCGTAAATTTGTTATTATAAATAGTACTTCAGATACTATAGAAGCATGCAAACAGTTGCAACAAAAAACAACATAATTGATAAAACTACATACCTATGTAAAAGATTTACAGCCACATACAAAACACAACTATACCTATACCAAACAGCAGTTATTATTTGCAACAAAAAACAACATTTTCCACTCGTATATAATTATTACAGATAGCCCTATCCCAGCTATTCATCACAAAAGCCACCAAAAACACCGACCTTTGCCCCGATGAAAAATCTTGCTTCGTTAAACAAATATCTTCTTAAATATAAATGGCGTCTGCTGTTGGGTATATTCTTCGTTGCCATATCCAACATTTTTGCCGTGGCAGCACCTGTCATCGTTCGTAATATAATAGACCAAGTGCAGCAAAACATCGTCAGCTACCGCTTGGTAGAAGGTACGGCTGCGGCGGGCACTTTACAGTCCTACATCTTCAAGCTGGTAGTGTGGAATGGCTTAATACTACTGGGCTTGGCACTACTGCGTGGCTTGTTCATGTTCTTTATGAGGCAGACCATCATTGTTATGTCTCGCCTTATAGAGTTTGATCAGAAGAATGAGATATACGGTCATTACCAACAGTTAGACACACAGTTCTACAAGAGCCACAACACGGGCGACCTGATGAACCGTATAGCCGAAGACGTATCGCGCGTGCGTATGTATACAGGGCCTGCTATCATGTACAGCACCAACCTTATTGTCCTTTCCGTGATGTGTATATGGGGTATGCTACGTGTAAGCCCTACGCTTACTTTATACGTTATCATTCCTTTGCCACTATTGGCTATCACTATCTATTTGGTGAACCGTGTCATCTTCAAAAAAAGTGAGAAGATACAGAGCCAACAGTCAGACATGACCACTACGGCACAGGAGTCTTACTCGGGCATCAGGGTCATCAAGTCTTTTGTGCAAGAGCATAATATGATACGCTTCTTCAACAAAGCATCAGACGACTATAAGGGCAGTGCCATCAACCTATCCCTTACTGAGGCTATTTTCTTCCCGTCCATGAACTTGTTCGTTGGTCTGAGTATGATAACGACCATACTTATCGGTGGTTATTATGCAATAGAGGGCTACATAACAGCGGGTAACATTGCTGAGTACATCATGTACATCACTATGCTGATGTTCCCTATGATGGCTATTGGCTGGGTAGCATCTATCGTGCAGCGTGCAGGTGCTTCTCAAAAGCGTATTGACGAGTTTCTGAACACGGAGCCTACCATTGTAGATGCTGAAGATGTGAAGCAGATACACATAAAGGGTGATGTGAAGTTTGATGATATTACCTTCACCTACCCACATACGGGTATCACTGCCTTAAAGCATTTCTCAATAGACATTAAGCAGGGAGAAAAAGTAGCGATTATCGGTAAAACGGGTTCGGGTAAGTCTACCATAGTACACCTGATGCTACGCATGTATGATGCGCAAAGCGGCAAGCTCACCGTAGATGGTCATGAGCTGAAAGATATAGAGCTGAAGAACCTGCGCGAGCAGATAGCCTATGCTCCGCAAGAGGCTTATCTCTTCTCCGATACTATATACAACAACATCAAGTTTGGTAAGCAAGAAGCAACTGAGGCAGAGGTGCTGGAGGCGGCACGCTTAGCAGATTTTGCCAAAGATGTGGCTACGCTAAAAGAGGGTTATCAGACCGTTATTGGTGAGCGTGGGGTAATGCTATCGGGCGGGCAAAAGCAACGTTTGGTATTGGCACGTGCACTACTGAAGGATAGTAATATATTGATGCTGGATGACTCTTTGTCTGCCATAGATACGCAGACCGAGCAGACCATACTGGGCAACCTGAAAGAGCAGCTGCAAGACAAGACGGTAATGGTTATCACGCACCGTATCTTCACCAGCTGGACCTTTGATAAGATACTTGTATTAGAAAATGGCGAGATAGCTGAGCAAGGAACACATGAGGAGCTTATGTCACTCAACAAGCGTTATGCTAAACTATATCGCCATCAGACAGAGATCACAGAAGAAGCGTGATACTCGATATATTAGTGATGTTTCTTTTTACCTGGTTTCGGGGTGAACTTCAATGGCATGCTTAGCTCTTCGTCTCCACGTTTGATGTTGATGGTGGTCTCATCATTCTCTTCAAACTGACCAAGAGCCTCCATGTAAGACTGCATCCCTTTGATGTCTATATCACCTAGCTTGGTAATGATGTCTCCACGTTGCAGACCTGCATTCTTTGCAGGGCGGTCTTCGCTAACACCATCTACACGTACCCCTTCCCCTTGGAAGGCATAGTCCGGCATGATGCCTAGTGTCACCTTAAAGCGCACTTTACCTACAGACTTCTGCTTAGTAGGTGTGAACTTAGGCTTTGGCATATCATCCATAGTAGACACTACGTTGTAGATATAGCGCATTACCATAGCTTCACCTTCGTAGTTTATCTTATCAGCATCATCGCTAGGCTTGTGGTAGTCAGTGTGTGTGCCTGTAAAGAAGAATAATACCGGAATACCTTGGTAGTAGAATGAGCTATGGTCAGATGGACCAACACCTGAGCTATCCAATGCCAGCTTGAATTGTGCTTTATCACTGTAGCCATTCACTACTGTAGCCAATGCAGGCGATGTACCGATACCACCTACTGTTAGTGAGTGTGTGCTATCGTTCAGTCTGCCTATCATGTCCATGTTTATCATGTAGGCTACTTTATTGCTATCAAGTCCCAGGTCTTTTACAAATGCTTTGGAGCCGATAAGTCCAAGCTCCTCTGCAGAGAAGTGTAAGAATAGGTAGTTGTAGTCTTTAAGCTTCTTGTCGTTCTTTACCCATGCAGCAAGCTGTATCAATGCAGCAGTACCGCTGGCATTATCATCAGCACCATTGTGTATAGCAGGGCCACCTGTATAGCGGCTATTGCCATCTTGCCCCATACCTAAGTGGTCGTAGTGAGCACCTAGTACTACAGTATATTCAGCACCGTTATCTATATAACCAGCTATGTTGTTACCTGTAAGTTCGGTCTTATCTATTTTAGCCGATATATCCAACTGCACACTCTCATCCGCTTTTAGATATTTGTTATATACCTTATTGGTAAGAAGAACGGCAGGTATATCTATTGTTTCAAAGTCGGCACGCTTGTTGAATTCAGGAGTGAACTTAGCCTCATACTGAGCATATATCACAGCAGCAGAAGCTCCGCGCTTAGCTGCTTCACGAGCCATTTCGTTAGCTTTCTTCTCCCAATCAAAGTGTGCATCGTTGGCTTGGTCCTCATTATCATAAAGTGGCATCATCCATACGCCGCCTTGCTCCATCACATCGGGCATAGCAGATACGCTTATGCTGCCATCACCACTATATGGTAGTGGAAAAGCTTCTTCGCTCTTCAGCTCATTGCCGTTGATGTTGATAGAAGAACCTTTGGCAATAGCTCTACCGTTGATGAATGTGAATGGGAAGATATGCTTACCTTGATAGGTACCGATACCTTCTTCCTGATAATACTTGATGATGTAGTCTGATGCAGCTTTTTCGCCCGCAGAACCTGTTCTACGTCCTTTAAGCTCATCTGAAGCAAGGTAGCCAATATCAGCTTTTAGCTGCTTTACTACCTTTTTATCTGATTTAGGCTGTGCAGTAGCTGTAATTGAAGCTAATAATGCCGCACCCAAAAGTATTTGTGATTTTTTCATATCGGGTGCAAAGTTACGGGAGAAAGGTTATATACCGTTT
>CAZPDA010000234.1:0-4475 GCA_964585115.1 uncultured Flavipsychrobacter sp. | reverse complement strand
TTTTTTTGATGTTCCCACATTAAAATTTCCAAGTATCTGTAAATCACTACTTTGTTTTACTGACGCGGCTTTTATAACAATTTTTATCATTATCGGGTATATTAAAACAATAGATAAAACACGATTTTTTCTATCTGATTTGTGCAATATTTATAAATGCTTCAAAACGATATTTGTTTTACATGCGTCACAAAATTAACACCGTTTTTTACTCGTAAGATTAACATCTTGTAAAGTATGAATAGGCTGAACTAATCAATACCGATAAGTTGTTATTGCTTAAATTTGCAGCATGTCCAAAAGTCAATCTCCGGGTTTCTATATCAGAGACCGAATCATCTCTCCAATAAAAGAGTTTATAAACGATAGCCGAGCGGTTGGTATTGTACTTATTTGCTGTACGGTCATATCTCTTATTATTACCAACTCATCTTGGGGAGAGTCTTATATACACTTTTGGGAGCAACACTTAGTTACTCCGGCTCCGGGCTTACACTTGCCTCACACTCCAATGCACTTGATCAACGACCTATTGATGGCTGTGTTCTTCTTCTTGGTGGGGTTAGAGATAAAACGAGAATTATTGGTAGGAGAGCTTGCTAGTATAAAAAAATCTATGCTACCTATAATAGGTGCACTAGGCGGCATGGCTGTACCTGCTATGATATACCTGATATTCACGGCAGGCTCCCCACTAAGTAGAGGTTGGGGTATCCCTATGGCTACAGACATTGCATTCTCTTTGGGTGTGCTGTCCATGCTAGGCAAAAGAGCTCCATTCTCCCTTAGAGTATTCCTAATGGCATTAGCTATTATCGATGACCTTGGAGGGATACTTACCATAGCTATCTTCTATGCAGAGGAGATAAACTGGTCGTATCTAATGTTGTCAGGCGGGGTATTATTCGTACTAGCTCTTCTGAACTACTTTAAGCTGAAGCGCTACTTTGTATACTTCATGCTAGGCATCATACTTTGGTATCTGATATTCAACTCGGGTGTACATGCTACCATTGCAGGTGTGCTATTGGCATTTACCATACCACTACACAAAGTGGAGGATCTGATACATCAATTGCACGACCCTGTCAACTTTGTGATACTGCCTTTATTTGCACTAGCAAACACAACAGTTCTATTCCCGTCAGACTTTGGGCATGTGTATAGCTCTATTGTACACTGGGGTATCTTTGCAGGGCTAGTTCTAGGAAAACCACTTGGCATATTCCTATTCAGCCGTATAGCCGTAGCCTTAAAGATAGCTGACCTACCCGAAGGTATGACTTGGTATCACACTATAGGTATGGGTATGATAGCGGGTATAGGGTTTACCATGTCCATATTCATGGCCACACTAGCCTTTAAAGCTCCTGAGATACAGACCATTGCCAAGATAGGAATATTAGGAGCGTCTCTACTAGCAGGTCTAGCAGGTTACTTGTTCATCTTTATGCTGTGTAAGCTACCGCTAAAGACAAAAAAGGTCAAAGCTAGCTAACGATAACCTTAAGATATATATTCACCTAAACAAAAGAACCCCGATGAGTATCATCGGGGTTCTTTATTGTTATAATTAGTTCTGTCAATTATACTGAACGACTCGGGTCAAAAGCTTCAAGCTCTTTTGCTACTGCCGTTAAGAAACTAGCACCTAATGAACCATCAACTATTCTGTGGTCGTAGCTCATGCTTAGATACATCATGTGACGGATAGCGATAACATCGCCTTGCTCTGTCTCTAACACTACAGGGCGCTTCTTAATGCTACCTACTGCAAGTATTGCGACTTGAGGCTGGTTGATGATAGGCGTGCCCATAAGGCTACCAAATGTACCTACGTTAGTAAGTGTGAAAGTACCTCCTTGAGTTTGCTCCGGCTTCAACTTATTGTTACGTGCTGAGTTTGCAAGACTGTTTACCTCTTTAGCAAGACCTAGCATGTTCTTAGTATCTGCATTTTTGATAACAGGTACTATAAGGTTACCGCTAGGCAGTGCCGTAGCCATACCTATGTTGATATCTTTCTTAACAATGATATTGTTGCCGTCAAGACTACAGTTGATCATTGGGAACTTACGGATACAGTTAACTATTGCCTCAACGAATATTGGCGTGAAAGTGATCTTCTCACCATATTTTTTCTGGAAGTCTCCTTTCACTTTATTTCTCCACTCCACTATATTGGTCACATCTGCCTCCATGAAGCTAGTAACGTGTGGCGAAGTAGATTTACTACGTACCATATGATCAGCGATCAGCTTACGCATACGATCCATCGCAATGATCTCAACATTACCCTCGCTAGCACTAGCTGTAGATGCAGGAGCACTTGGTGCCGCCGGTTTAGCAGCAGACTGAGGAGCAGGAGCAGCTTGTGGCTCAGCTTTAGGAGCTGGTGCCGCAGCAGGGGCAGGAGCACTACCTCTGTTAGCTACATAGTTAAGTATATCTTTCTTCGTTACTCTACCTTCATTACCTGTACCCGGTATATTCTCTAGCTCTGCCATGCCTATACCCTCTTTAGTGGCTATATTTAGCACTAGTGGAGAGTAGAAACGGTTTCCACCTGTAACTGCCGTAGCAGATGGAGCTGCTTGTGGCTGTGGTTGAGCAGCTGCTGCAGGAGCAGGGGTCTCAACTTTTGGTACCGGCTCAGGAGCTGCAGCAGGGGTAGGTTGTTCTGTTGCAGTTGCTGCACCGTCGCCTGCTGTATCTATCTTCGCAATAACAGTACCCACAGGCACTACATCGTCTTCATTGAATAATATTTCAGTAATTGTACCCTCAGCAGTAGAAGGAACCTCACTATCTACTTTATCTGTAGCAATTTCCAGTACTGTTTCATCCATCTCCACAGCATC
Source organism: uncultured Flavipsychrobacter sp. (assembly GCA_964585115.1). GTDB lineage: Bacteria > Bacteroidota > Bacteroidia > Chitinophagales > Chitinophagaceae > UBA5543. The sequence continues at coordinate 1,614 of CAZPDA010000234.1, read as the reverse complement.
ACCCACTTGCTTGTGCCACTTCAAAACAGTAGCTTCCATAATACTTTCGCCCATTTTGGGCATAACTAAATCAACGATAGCCATAAATAGCGTTTAATTGTAATTTATCGAAAAGTGGTACAAAAATAGTTAATCAAAAGTGGATGGCATAATCGTAGTTATTATCATATGTATATTTAACATTAACAGTACTAAATAACTTTTTATAAAAAGTACACCAACAGCCCTATTTTAGCAACTCATGCTGTTCAACTCGCTCCAGTTTCTCATATTCTTTGTGGTAGTTACCCTTTGGTACTACAGGCTGAAAGGTCAGAAGGGGCGTATCATGCTACTACTAATTGCCAGCTGTTATTTCTATATGTCCTTCGTGCCTATATACATAGTGATATTAGGCTTCACTACAATAGTAGATTATCTGGCAGGTATACTTATAGAGCGAACAAAAGGTAAGACCAAAAAACTATGGCTAGTAGCTAGCATCATAGCAAATGTTGGGGTGCTGGCTTATTTCAAATATTACAACTTTTTCATTGACAACCTGAATGAAACACTGAGCTTTTTAGGCAGCAGTAAGGAAATACCTTTTCTAAGCATCATCTTGCCCATAGGCCTGTCATTTCATACGTTTCAGGCTATGAGCTATACCATAGAGGTATATTGGGGTAAGCAAAAAGCAGAATACCACCTCCCAACCTATGCGCTGTATGTAATGTATTACCCTCAATTGGTAGCTGGCCCCATAGAGCGGCCTCAGAATGTATTGCCTCAGCTAAAGACCTTTCAACCCTACAATAAGGATAGCATAAAAGAGGGTATCAGTAGAATGCTATGGGGTTTCTTTAAGAAGGTAGTGATAGCAGACCGTCTGGCCATAGCGGTAGACCATATATTTGCCAATAGCGATGAAGCATCGTCACTTGCATTAGCTATAGGTGCCTTTTTATATGCTTTTCAGATCTACTGCGACTTTTCAGGATATTCTGATATAGGGATAGGTGCTGCTAGGGTTATGAACATAAAGCTGATGGAAAACTTTAGCCAGCCTTATCTATCCAGAAATATTAGTGCATTTTGGAGCAGGTGGCATATATCCCTATCTACTTGGTTTAGAGATTATGTATACATACCTCTTGGAGGCAATAGAAAAGGAGAGATAAGGCGTAGAATAAATGTGTTTATCGTATTTCTGCTAAGCGGATTATGGCATGGGGCAAACTGGACATTTGGCATATGGGGTCTACTACATGGCACACTAGTAACACTCTTCCCCGGTAAGGTACGCGACCGTGCAGGAGCACACATAGATATAAAGAATATTAAGACTGCTTTCTGGATAGTTGTCAACTTTATACTGGTCACTATATTTTGGGTATTCTTCAGAGCAGAGAATATAGGTCATGCTACTGACTACCTATCCAGAATGTTCAGTATAAGTGGAGGCAGTAACGAGAGAGGACTTAATAAGGCAGAACTGATATTCTCATTATTACTTGCCTAGTATTCAGAGTGAAGTAATAACAAAACACAGTAATTAATTAGCTAATTAGGTGCCAACTAATTAATTGCAATATTACCAGGCAGACGTCAGATAGAATGTGACAGAGCTTAGTT
>CAZPDA010000233.1:0-4521 GCA_964585115.1 uncultured Flavipsychrobacter sp. | reverse complement strand
TTATCACAGCGATCAATACTGGCAACAGCATAGACGGATAACTACCTACAGAACGTTGGGGGGAAAACACTCCTACAAGCAAATAGGCGTAGGTTCCTGCTGCAATGGCAAAGAATATATTCATCAACCAATTGACTAAAACAGCATTGGTCATTTGCTCTTTTAATTGTTGATTTGTTAGCATTGGGCTACGCAAAGCCTTAAAGAGATTATAAAAATATTTAGGGTTAGTATATCTTATTCCTCCAAACAATATCATAGAAAACATGATAAGGTAGAAAGTACCGCTCTCATTATATCTTACTCTAGGTGTAGACTCCGCTCTAGCAACTATACCGCCACTTTGCTTAGGCACAAAACGACCTAGCATTGTTCTATAATTTTCATCTACAGAACGTTCAACTTGCTGCTCCGATATACCTGTTGAATCATACGCTTGCAACAACCAATTAGGGCTAGCACTGGCATGTACATTACCTAACAATAAGCACCACAAAACAAGCGTGTATACGATGAGCTTTTGCATATAGGGTACAAAATTACGAATAAGCTAGCTTCTCTATTATCTTTTACTGAAAAAGGTTCAGCTCTTTTCTAATATAGTTATACAACACCTCCATCTTCTGTTTGTTATCCTCCTCACAGTTGCTTATTGCAATGTTTCGGGACGCCTTAAAACAGTCAAAAATATCCCCACTGCATATCAGTCTTATATCTACTGCTATACGGTAAGCCCACTGTTGCCGATAACTCTTCAGAACCATATAATGTTTAGTGAAAAGAAACTGTGCTAATGCTCCCGGGTTCTGCTCTGCAAAATGACGACAAGAAATATTTAGCTGCCTTCTTAGGTCCCCTTTTGCTTGAGATAACATTCTAGACGTAAGTAGAATATAGAATGGTCTTGTATCGTCATTTTTTGTGAACAAACTATCTACTATACTAATTGCCCGATCAGGCTCAGACACAGTAAGGTCTCCTGTATAGAAATCAATAGCATCTTGAGACACCTGTTGATGTTGCAGGTAATAACTTACATACTTAAAAGGTTGGGAGGACGCCTTATAGCATATAAGGGATATAATAAGTGTGTAAAACAATCTACGATTCATACGCTACGGTTAGCGAAAATATAAAATATGATCACAAAGGTCAATATCTGTGTAGCAGAATAATATCATAGTACCTTTGCTACTTAATCATTTTTAGGTGGCTGGCATTTACATTCATATACCTTTTTGCAAACAAGCTTGTAATTATTGCAACTTTCATTTTTCTACTTCATTAAAGCAGAAAGACCAACTGCTAAACGCTATACATGGCGAGCTAGAAATGAGAAAAGAATACCTAAGCGGACAAGAAGTAGAAACAATATACTTTGGCGGAGGTACTCCATCTTTATTAACCAGCAATGAAATAAACCAACTTACTGAAACCATACATAAACACTACAATGTAAAAGGGCTCAAAGAGTTCACACTAGAAGCAAACCCTGATGACCTTAACAAAACATACTTATCCTCACTACGAGACACTTTGATAGACCGCTTTAGCATTGGCACACAGTCATTCATCAACCGCGACTTGAAATACATGAATCGCGCTCACAACGCACAAGAAGCTGACTACGCTATTAAGGCGTCTCAAGATGCCGGCTTTACAGACCTGACCATCGACCTTATTTACGGCACTCCGGAATTAACTGACAAAGATTGGCTAAGTAACCTGAACAAAGTAAAAGAACTGGGCATAACACACTTTTCTGCTTATGCATTAACGGTAGAAGAAGGCACTGTGCTACACCACAATATCCAAAAGAAAAAAGCTACGCCCGTAGACCCTGAACAGTCGGCAGTGCAGATGGAGCTACTAATGAACCAATGCGTAGAGATGGGCTTTGAGCAATACGAAATATCCAACTTTGCTGCTAACAAGCACTATGCAGTACACAATACAAACTACTGGACAGGCAAACACTATTTAGGAATAGGACCTTCAGCCCACTCGTTTGATGGAAAGTCTCGCAGTTGGAACATAGCTAATAATGCCCTTTACATTAAGCAGATTGAAAACAAAGACCTACCTATACAAGAGACGGAGCACATTACACCAACGCAGCATCTCAATGAATACATCATGACATCTCTTAGAACCATGTGGGGGTGCAACCTTGACAAGGTATCTAAGGAATGGGGAAGCGAATACACTACCGAGCTACTAAAGCTAGTAACACCATTTTTTGAGAACAGAGCGGTCATAAGTAAAGAAAACAAACTAATACTTACCACACAAGGAAAGTTAATTGCAGACAGGATAGCAGGAGCACTTTTTATATAAGACTTTTTAGTATTTTCACATTGTAAATATTCCTTATGAGAAACTTACTCCTTATCAGTCTTATACTATTCTGCTCTAACTCTTATGCACAAAGAGCTGTGAACGTAGCTGAAAACCAACCCACCTTTTTCAACAAACCTAATGGAGATGCTATATGCTACGAAACAGAGGCACTAAAAAAAGTAAGCGCACAAATGTATCAAGACGGTAACGAAAAATACATCTGGATAGACTTAATGATAGATGGCATAATCCCTTCAAACTATAATAACTGTGTTATGCTTTTCCCTAATCAAGGACACCCATTAGTATTAGGCTATGCAGAAACTTTAGTAAGGGGAAATATAGCAGTACAATACTATGATAAGTTCATAAAGTTTATGGATAGTCATGGGTATAATAAAGATTTACCGATATACAATTTTAAATTTCAAAACCTTAGTCAAGAGCAAATATTTGACCCTTATTCTGAATTCAGAAAAGTAAACACTAAAGACTTGGCAAAAATGCTATTAGTCAAGCAATCTAACTAGCATTTCCTATTGACGGGGCCTTCTATTATTCCGTTCTTCTGTTCAATAAATCTTGGGATATTAATAGGCAATCGAGTCAGCATCTCATAGTTGAGCTGACTGGTCATCTCACCAAAAGAAGCCACACTTATCTCTCGCTCACCTTGCTCACCTACCAGCACTATAGTATCTCCAATAGACACATTCGGTGCCGATGTGACATCCACCGCGATACAATTCATATTTACGGTACCTACAACACCACATCTTATACCATGTATCAACACTACTCCCGTATTGCTCAATCCTCTGCTAAAACCATGGGCGTAGCCAACAGGTACTATAGCCAAGCGCATCTTTTCTTGAGCAAAAAACGTAGAGCCATAACCAATAAACGCCCCGGCAGGAACATCTTTCAGGCTAGTTACTTTACTCTCCCACCTAATAACCCTTTTCAACGGAGATTTTGAAAGGTTGTTCTTCGTCATATACTCGACCATTATTTCAGGGCTAGACCAAAAACCGTACTGCATTATTCCAATACGCACCATATCAAACCACATATCAGGAAAGCGCATAGCAGCAGCAGAACAACAAGCATGGCGTATCATTGGGGGAACACCAGCCTCAACAAATTTCTTGTATATCTTTCTGAATAGTAAGCGTTGTTGCTTTAGCCTTACATAGTTGGTAATATGCTCAGCCCCTGCAAAGTGCATACATAGCCCTTTAAAAATTATCTTGTCCTCATACTCTTTTATTAGCTCTATAAGTTTTGGTATCTGCTCTATATCAAAACCAGTACGATACATCCCTGTCTCTGCTTCTATATGTATAATGGCCTTGTTACCACACACCTCAGATGCTTCTACAGCTTTTTCTAAACGATAGAAGTCCGAAACAAAGAACTCGACTCCATGCTGCACAGCCCAAAACACATCCTCATCATCCATAGACCCCATTATCATAATAGTAGCATCATCGCTAGCTACCAGCTTTACATCATAAGCCTCCGCACCATTAAAAACAGAGAAATGTTTTACTCCGGCTTTTTCTGCCATAGGCACATAAGCCTCTATTCCATGCCCATAGGCATTACCTTTTACGACAGAACTTATGGTCACATCATCATTGATGTAAGACCTTAAAAAATTCCAATTTGCATTAAGTGCTTTTTCGTCTAATGTTATCTGGGACGATGTCTTCATTCTTTATTCTTGTATACTTTTTTGTATAGCTACAAACATTCTTATGGTTGTAGGTGTAATTTCATCAGGGTAATCATATGCAGGATGGTGCAAAGGTTTGCACTCTTCTCCTGCCCCAATACCGAACATAGCACCAGGGTACAAGGTAGTGATCAAACCAAAATCTTCTCCCCAACGGAAAGGAACATCTAGCTCCTGATATTCTAAACCTAACTGCTGAGCAGCTTTTCTAATATGCCTAACAGCAGTTACATCATTTTGGTTGGCGTCAAAAGGCTCTAACTCCTCAAAACGCACTTCCAACTCTTCCTCTTTAGCTATTGCAGTTGCATATGCTTTTATTGCGCTCATAACTTCTGATATACGCTTATTATTATCTGCTCTTATTGTTAGATGCACAGAACCTTCTCCCGCAGAAGTACCATAGGCCACTTCTCCCATTTCCATATGCGCAGGTGTTATTG
>CAZPDA010000232.1:0-4527 GCA_964585115.1 uncultured Flavipsychrobacter sp. | reverse complement strand
CTTATATATTCTTAAGAAGATTTTCTCATTACCTTTTCATTTATGCCGAAGAGGTGGTTATCTTTTGTTAATTTCGCACTTTACAATTCTAAACTGATATTAAAATAGATATAATGCAACAAGAAGGACCTGCAGAACAGCAACTTACTATAGAATGCCCTGAAGAACTGGCTGATGGTACATATTCAAATCTAGTTATCATAACACACTCATTCTCAGAGTTTGTATTAGATTTTGTAAGCGTAATGCCGAATGTGCCTAAAGCTAAAGTGAAGTCTAGAGTGGTAATGACACCACAACATGCTAAGAGAATGATGCGTGCATTGGTAGAGAATGTAAAACGTTTTGAAGCACAGAATGGTGTTATTCAGGAGCAAGAGCAAGTGAATGTTCCTTTTAATATGGGCGGTACGCAAGGTGAAGCCTAATTGTTATATAGTACAATCGTAATATGAATAATAAGATATTAATTCTTGACTTTGGGTCGCAGTATACTCAATTGATAGCGCGTAGTATACGTGAGCTAAATATCTACTGCGAAATTCAACCTTGTACAAAAGAGGTGGTTTTTGAAGACTCTTTGAAGGGTATCATACTTTCAGGTAGTCCTTTCTCTGTTAATGACCCTAGTGCGCCTAAGCCGGATATCAAAGCTTTAGCAGATAAGCTACCTGTATTAGGCGTTTGTTATGGTGCTCAACTTATAGCTCAGCAATCTGGTGGAGAGGTAGGTAAGTCTACCCACAGAGAGTACGGGCGTGCTCATATACAAGTGCAAAAGCAAGATGAACTGCTTGAGTTGATCAATACCGGTTCTCAGGTTTGGATGAGTCATAGTGACTCTATCAAACAACTACCTGAAGGGTTTGAGATAATAGCCACAACTGATAGTATTCCTGTTGCAGCATACAAAGCAGCAAGTAACTACGCCAATAACCCTGTATATGGTATCCAGTTTCACCCTGAGGTGACGCACAGTACAGACGGGAAGCAGCTGGTAAAGAACTTTGTGGTAGATGTCTGTGGTTGTGAGCAAGATTGGACCCCGGCAGTGTTCGTAGATGAGACGGTTGCAAGAATTAAAGAGCAAGTTGGCGATGGTAAGGTCGTTATGGCACTTAGCGGTGGTGTAGATTCTACGGTAGCAGCAACATTGGTACACAAAGCTATTGGTGATAACCTGTATTGCATATTTGTAGATAATGGTCTGCTACGTAAGAATGAATTCCAACAAGTACTGGATGGCTATAAACACTTAGGCTTAAATGTGAAAGGTGTAGATGCCAGCAACTTATTCTACTCTGAGCTAGAAGGTGTTACAGACCCTGAGCAGAAAAGAAAGATAATAGGTAAGTTATTCATCGATGTTTTTTACGATGAGGCACAGCAACTAAAAGGTGTAGATTTCTTGGGGCAGGGTACTATCTATCCTGATGTTATCGAGTCTGTTTCTGTAAATGGGCCATCAGCTACTATCAAGTCTCACCACAATGTTGGTGGCTTGCCGGAGAAGATGCACATGGAGCTGGTAGAGCCGCTTCGTTTCTTATTTAAAGATGAGGTTCGTCGCGTAGGGAGAGAAATGGGACTTGACCCTATTTTCCTTGAGCGTCATCCATTCCCTGGTCCTGGCTTAGGTATACGTATACTAGGTGCAGTATCTGCTGAAAAAGCTAAACTGTTACAAGAGGCTGATGATATTTACATCCAAATGCTTAGAGATACAGGCTTGTACAACGAAGTATGGCAGGCAGGTGCAATACTCTTGCCGGTACAGAGTGTAGGTGTAATGGGCGATGAAAGAACATATGAATATACTGTAGCTCTAAGAGCTGTTACCTCAGTAGATGGTATGACTGCAGACTGGGCACACCTTCCATATGATTTCTTGGCCAAGGTCTCTAATGATATTATTAATATAGTAAACGGCATCAATAGGGTGGTATATGACATTAGTTCTAAGCCGCCGGCTACTATTGAGTGGGAATAAAATTTATATAGCAGAGTTATGAGGTATTCTTTAAAGCTCCTAATGGCCTTAATGTTGGTAGTGCTAGGAACACAATCTGCCAATGCCCAGTTTTGGAAAAGGTGGTTCAAAAAGAAGGATAAGGAGGAGACCTCTAACTCTGCCTCTGATAATACGGTAAAGCCAAAAGCGAAGGTCAAGAGTGTTATTTTCCCAAACTCACAGCTGAAAGGTACATACCGTGTAGACGTATTGGCATCTTTGTATTTAGATGAAGCTGTAGAAGATGATAAAGTAGTTTATAGAGAACGCTTTCCTAATAAAGTATTGCCGGGTGTTTACTTTGTAGAAGGTCTGATGATAGCAGCAGATACATTGAATGCTTTAGGTTATAAGCTGGATATACATATCCACGATATTACTTCAAAAGGAACCTCTGTTGATGACTTGGTGAGAACAGGACAATTGGCAAATTCTGACCTTATTATTGGCGCGATACAGTCAGATAATATTCCTGATATTGCTACATACGCTAAGCAGCATAATAAAAACTTTGTTTCAGCACTATCTCCGTCTGATGCGGATGTGAGAGATAATCAGTATTTCATCTTAACGCAAGCTACATTAGAATCTCATTGTAGCTGGATGGTGAACAAGATGCAGCAAAAGTATGGTAGTGTCAAGCCTCTATTGCTATATCGCAAGTCTTCTCCTACCGATCAGAACGCATATGAATACCTTACTGAAAGTGGAATGCAGTATAACGAGCTGGACTGTACTACTATGCCAACAAAAGACCAGCTAGACAAATTTCTAAGTCCTGATAAGAAGAACGTTATTGTCTTAGCGTCTATTAACCCCAACTATGCAGAAGAAGTGCTGAAGAACCTGCACAACTGGTATCTTAATTATGATTTTGAGGTATGGGGTATGCCTTCTTGGAAGAGCATGAATGGCTTGTCAAAAGCGGATGCTTTCCCTAACATCGGTGTATATATTACCTATCCATTCTACTTTGATGAGACCACAGCTATTGGTCAATCTTTGAAAAGACGATACAGAAAGCAATATGGCCGTAGTTCTCCTACAGAATTAGTTTTTCGAGGGTATGAGACCATGTTCTGGTATGCTTATTTAATGAAGAAGTACGGAACAATCTTCAATGATAATCTATCTGATAACGGCTACGCACCTTTCACTCGTTTTGATGTAAAAGTTGAGTGGGATAAAAAGAATAACTTATACTATTGGGAGAATAAGAACCTGTATCTGTATAGATATCAAAGTAGCTCTTATATAGTAGAACGGTAAGCTTAGTTGTTTACAACCGCCTTTTTTTGTTTCCGACTAGTATTTTTTTTTGAAGGTTTGTTTATCGTAAAATGCTGAACATGGTTAGAAAGTCTATGCTTTCTCATGTAGTAGAGTATAGCAAATAGTCCCATAGATAATCCGAAGATACATGCTATAGCTAAGTTAGGGTTGAATGCCTGTGTTACTAAAGATACGGTAACAATCATGATGTTAGCCGTTAGTAGTATCAATACAGTACGTGAATGTGTGAACCCAAGATCCAAAAGGTAGTGGTGTAAGTGGGTTCTATCTGCTTTGAAAGGGGATACACCTTTGATTATTCTGGTTATAAATACTCTGAATGAGTCGAATACCGGGATGAATAGTATAGAAAGTCCGACTACAAGAGCTCCTTTTTGTCCGTCTATCAGGTTAGCCTGTGATAGTTTTGCTAATGGATTATAAGAGTTGACAAATAGGATACATAATACAGATATCATGAACCCTAAAAGAAGCGAGCCTGTATCTCCCATAAATATCTTAGCAGGAGAAAGGTTGAACCTTAAGAAACCTATAATAGCACCCATTAGGCTGAATGACAGGCAAGCTGCACCTGGATTATCAAATGCTGCAAGAAATACACCCAACAAGAATGTGCATAATACACCAATAGTACCTGCAAGACCATCAATACCATCTATTAGGTTGAAAGCATTGGTGATGAAGATGACCCCCACAACACTGAATGCATAGCTATACCAAAAAGGTAGGTCATGCACACCAAGAATCCCATGTAGCGATGTTAGCCTTATATCAGCAAGACAGACAACTATCAGAGCCGCCATGAACTGTGCTAGAAACTTTTTAGAAGGGCTTAGTGATACAAGGTCATCCATTATGCCCGTCAGGAACAATAACAAGCACGATGCTATTATATAGTTCCATTTGCTGAACGCCGCAGGTTGTATGAATAATGATGCAGTAGTGATATATGCAAAAAAGATACCTACGCCACCTAAATTAGGAACAACGCGAGAGTGTAGCTTACGTTCGTTGTCCGGCATGTCAAACAATCTCTTCTTACTCGCAATAAGGATTATTTGCGGTATAGATACCAAGCTGATTATAAGCGCGCTTATAAAGCAGAGGAGGTATAAGAGATGTGACGGTAGCGGTATCATTACAAGTTGTTACTCTTTGTTTTGAGTTTCCCTTTACAATGTAAAGTTATATTATTAATAGTATCTTTTTGTAAAGGTTAGGAT
>CAZPDA010000231.1:0-4533 GCA_964585115.1 uncultured Flavipsychrobacter sp. | reverse complement strand
GAATGGTTGTCGGTCATGTAGTGTTTTTAGTTGTTTTCAAGAGCAGCCCTTGGGTTGCTCTTTTTTGTGTCGGTATATTGTGGATTACTGATTAGCTTTACAGCCTCATTACAGTTCATGGATAAGATAATCTATATAGAAAGACATACGGGCGAGCAGAAAGAAGAGTTAGTGCCGGGTGGTGGTTTTTTGAAATTCCTTTACGGCTCGTCTATGGGCAAACTACCACTTAATACTTTGGTGAAGCGCAAGGTGTTTTCTGTAATGGGTGGTCGCTATATGGATAGTGCAGCATCGGCAAAGAAGATAGCTCCGTTTATAGAAAAGCATGGTATGGACATGAGCGATTACATTGTGCCACAGGAAGGTTTTCAATGTTTCAATCATTTTTTCTACAGAAAGATAGACCCTACCAAACGCCCGATAGGTGATGGTGTGGTTTCTCCTGCCGATGGCAAGGTGTTGGTGTTTGATACCATAGATGCTTCCAAGCGATTCTTTATAAAAGGTAATGAGTTCAGCCTGCGTTCGTTTCTGAACGATGACGAACTGGCTAAGAAGTATGAAGGAGGAGCGATGTGTATTGTTCGCTTGGCTCCTGTCGATTATCATCGTTTCCACTTCCCTGCTGATGGAGTAGCGGGCAAGATGGTACGCATAAAGGGCGACTACTATTCTGTATCTCCGCTGGCACTTAGAAAGAGCCTGCGTATATTCTGCGAGAATAAAAGAGAGTATTGTATACAGCAAACAGAGCAATATGGCGATATACTCATCTGCGATGTAGGCGCAACGCTTACAGGTAGCATCATCCAAACCTATACCGAAGATACACATCAGCCTAAAGGTGGTGATAAAGGTTATTTCGCTTTTGGTGGGTCTACCACGGTGTTGTTGTTTGAGAAGGGTATGGTAACCTTTGCCAAAGACCTGCTAGATAACACACATGCGGGCTACGAGACCACCATAAAGATGGGTGAAAATATAGCACACTAGTTTTATGGAATCTAATTAGCGGTTGCATCCTATTAGTAAATAGGAGCAATATGAAACCGTTATTAATCACAATATTTATAGCATTATTCTTTGCGACCGGTGTCGATGCTCAAGTAGTATCGGGCAGGGCAGAGAATACAGATAATGCATGGGTGTTTAATCCCAATGCTGATAGCATAACTAACACTATGCCTGTATATGGCAAGCAGCTAGCTATTATACCCAAAGCTTTTAACGGTTTTCCGTATGGTGAGCAAGATTCATTGCGTAGAGCTAGGGAGGTTGCTTGTACACGTGCAGAGAACTTGGCTAAGAAGGATATGTACAACAAGGAGTTGAAATACTACCAGTTTGGTATGCCTATGCGCGAGTATCCTCATCAAATAAAAAGAGAACTGCTACGGGACCTATATGGTATAGAATATATGATGATGGGCTGTGTGGTGGAAGATTCTTTGATGTGCTACAACCGTGCTGCAGACCAGATAATACAGCATAAATACGGCAATGACTTTTGGCAGAAGGTGGAACAACAGGTAGATAGTACAGTAAAAGCTACGGGTTGGAAATGGGAGTATTAAAGAAGCATATACCAAAGTTACTTTTGACCATTGCTATGTTTGTATGCAATGGCTTAGCGTATGGTCAAACCGCGCATACTGATTCCTCTACAGTTGCTATCCCTTACCCTGACTATGAGCCCGAGTATGTATATGTACAACGAATGCGGGAGGAGGGTAAGAAGAAGGCATTGCAGGATGATAGCGTTGGGCAGTTGGTGCTACACCAATATTACAGACCTGCCGAACCTGTGAAAGCTAGGGTGACGGGAATAGTAGTGTGGAATATGTACCGCATGAAGTTTGTAGCATTAACAGGTAACACAGCTACTATCGAATTGGACGGGTACAGATACCAAGCCAACCAAATAATGAAGCAACGCTATGGAAATGATTACTGGGATAAGGTAGAAGCAGAGGTGAGTGTGATGCTGAGAACAAAGTGTGAGTGAGATTTACTTTAGCAAATTATTGTAGGCTGCTACATGATGGGGGAACTGTTCTTCATAAAACGGGTGCGGAATACCTTGGATAGTTATATCAAAACCTTCGCTGTCCATTCCCTCTATATAAGTAGCAACACCTTTTATCTCTATGCCATTTTCGTCTTTTACTAATAGCTTAGGTATACCTGCTGTTGTAAGTATCTTGTCTTCAGGGGCATCGTTATAAACTGAGACGCTGTTATCGATACAATATTCTTTGAAGAACGTATACCCAATACTTTCAATAGTAATATCAATCTTACCCATTACTACTCCCATAGGAGCATCTCCTTTTTCAAGTAGTGTAGTGTCTATTAATTGGTTTTCTAAGTAGATGTTGTAACTCATTTATTACCAATCAGGTCCTGTTAAAGAAAGTAATATGTCTTCACTACCTATATTCAATGATAGTAATTCTAAAATCTCAACTTTTTCTCCAGATATTGTTAAGAGTGTATATGAGCTTTTTATGTCTTCTACACTCAGTTCTGAATTGTTAGGGTTGTTGACGTCAAATGTAACAGGTCCTTTAATGTCATCAGACTGAATTATTTGCTCTGCAGAATTTATCTGATAAGCAAAACTCAATGAACTATTTAATACAATTTGCGCATATCCATTTTCAGGAATGTAGCCTTCTTTTAGTCGGCCTATTATATAAAATTCATTTCTTGTAAGTATAGCAAAGCTGTCTATCGCTTCAAATACTCCAACAGTATCTTTTGCCATTGTAGAGATTTCTATAAAAGTATAGAATAAAAGTTCTCTCCCTATATCAACACCGACCCTCTTGCTTCAATAGCAGGTGGTAGGTCTGTTTCGCCAAGCATTTCTTTCAGGTCTATCTCTATAGTGCGGCATAGCGATAGCATCGGTATATCATTGCCCAGTCCTTCAAAGGGGTTTTCTGAGTAGTCGCCTATCAGTTCCATCATCACAAATACCCAGCCCACTATTACTATGAACGGTACGGACAACCACACCGCCAGTTCGCCCAGCTTATGAAACTCAGACACGATACCGAAAGGCAATAAGAAGATGAAGATGCACACGAATACAAAGCTTGCACTACCATACTGGCGCGGCAGCGGAAACTTCTTAATACGCTCCGCCTTGCCTTGATGTATATAGAAATCGTTGAGTATCTTTTGCAGCTCCATATGGCGGAAGTCGTCAATCAGGTCTTTGCTGCGTAGCTCTTTCAGGTCTTGAGATTGTTGGTCTATTATCTGCGTAGCTGTGTTCTTGTAGCCCTTTAGTCTGTCCAGTTCATCAGCAGGGAGGTGTAGTGTCATTTGCTCCTCGGTCACCTCTTCATCATTCATACCCACGCCCCACATCTTTTTATATTGCTCTGCCACCTTGCGGTAGTGTTTGCTTTGGCTGATGTGCTCCCACGATGTTGGTATCAGCAGTTGCCCGCGTAGGGTATACAGCCATCCTATGTGTCGGTACAGCATCTTTTGATGTATCGCTTTTAGCTCTTGCTCGCTGTATTCCTTATCGGTAAACTGATTGCCCACAAAGCTGCGCACCGTTGCGCCCCACATGCGGCTACTGTTCACTATAGCGCCCCATATCTTGCGCGCTTCCCACAGGCGGTCGTAGGCGCTATTGTTCTTAAAGCCTAGGTAGAAGGCCACAGCAGTACCTATTGCTGCTAATGGCAACCACGGTATGCTCATCCACTGCCAGTGTGTGAACTCGAATAATGCAGTTATGAATACCGCCCATACGGTCAGCCATATCACGTGGCGACCTGAGAATTGCATGAGCTCCTTTACAGTAAAATTTTTGGTAATGAACATAGTTGGCGCGTTATGTTGATACTTTAAATTATTATAATGTTAGTGAATTTTCTCCCACCATTTGCTGTTAGGATAGCTTTGTCCAATTAATACGGGCTCGCCTATGGCAGGTGTGCAGAGTATTACGCCTCTTTGTGCTGCCGCCTCGCTAGCACGTACTATGGGGTCTGTCCAGCTGTGTAGCGATAGGGTAAAGGCACCCCAATGTATCGGCTGTGTTATCTTAGCATTCACGTCTATGGCTGCTTGTATGGTCTGCTCGGGCATCATGTGGATGGCCTCCCATTTCTCGTTGTACTGCCCGCATTCCATCATCGCAAAATCAAAGCTACCAAACTTATCGCCAATGGCCTTGAAGTGCGGACCATAACCACTGTCTCCACTAAAGTAGATGTTCTTATCAGGCGATTGTATCACCCAAGAGCTCCATAAAGTATTGGCTCTTGTAAATCCTCTGCCCGAAAAGTGGCGTGCAGGCGTACAGGTAAATTTCAAGCTATCCAGTGTAATGTCTTGCCACCAGTCTAGCTCGTGTATACGGCTATCTTCCACACCCCATGCTCTAAAGTGTGCACCCACTCCCAGAGGCATATAAAACTGTTCTGTCTTTGCTTTCAGCTTCATGATGCTGCCATAGTCCAGATGGTCGTAGTGATCGTGAGACATGATGATGGCATCTATCTT
>CAZPDA010000230.1:0-4558 GCA_964585115.1 uncultured Flavipsychrobacter sp. | reverse complement strand
AAGTAATATATATTCCTTTATATATAACAGTATTGTCCCGCCTTTGCGGGACTTTTTTTGTTTCCACTCGTCATGTTGCTTTGCTAAGCAAGGTCTTTACCGTACTTTGCGCCAAATTTTTTAGCAAATGCAACGTGATACTGAGATCTTTGGTTTAATAAAAGAAGAAATGGGGCGCCAGCGCAGAGGGCTGGAACTTATTGCCTCAGAGAACTTTACCAGCATGCAGGTGATGCAGGCTATGGGTAATGTAATGACCAACAAATATGCCGAGGGCTATCCGGGGCGTAGGTATTATGGTGGATGTGAGGTAGTAGATAAGAGTGAGTTGTTGGCAATAGATCGCGTAAAGCAAGTTTTTGATATAGAATATGTGAATGTGCAGCCACATAGTGGTGCGCAGGCAAATGCAGCAGTGATGCTGGCTGCTCTACAAGCAGGTGATACCATTCTTGGTCTTGACCTAAGCATGGGTGGGCACTTAACGCATGGTTCTCCTGTAAACTTTTCAGGTAAGCTATATAATGCAGTACACTATGGTGTGCGTAAAGAAGATGGCTTGCTTGACTATGAGGATATGGAGGCAAAAGCTAAGGAGCATAAGCCTAAGATGATCATATGTGGAGCCTCTGCATATAGTAGAGACTGGGATTATGAGCGAATCCGTACTATTGCTGATAGTGTTGGAGCTTTGGTCTTAGCAGATATATCTCACCCCGCAGGTCTTATCGCAAAAGGGCACTTAAAGTCACCTTTCGATCATTGTCATTTTGTAACGACTACTACGCATAAGACACTTCGTGGTCCTCGTGGTGGTCTGATTATGATGAAGAAAGACTTTGATAACCCATGGGGTATCAAAGGACCTAAGGGTGATATCCGCAGTATGGGGCATTTGCTGAATATGGCTGTGTTCCCAGGTACGCAAGGTGGTCCATTAGAGCATGTAATTGCAGCAAAAGCAGTAGCCTTTTATGAGATACTACAACCTGAGTTTGGTGAGTACACGCAGCAAGTAGTAGATAATGCTCAAGCTATGGCTAAGGTGTTTAATGAAAAAGGATATGATATAGTATCTGGTGGTACAGATAACCACTTACTATTGATAGACCTTAGAAACAAAAATATTAGCGGTAAGAAGGCAGAGAATACACTCGTACAGGCAGACATCACACTAAATAAGAACATGGTGCCTTTTGATGATAAATCACCATTTGTAACATCGGGTATACGTATAGGTGTGCCTGCTATCACTACACGTGGGATGAAGGAAGAGCATATGGCTCAAGTAGTAGATTGGCTAGACAGAGTGTTGATGAACCCTGATGATGAGCAGCTGATAACTACAGTGAAAGGTGAGGTCAATGAGTTTATGGGCTCATTCCCGCTTTATCCTGAATGGTAAAGAAACTTTAAAAATTTGAGCCATCATGTAATACCTCGTTTTACATGATGGCTTTTTGTATTTTTACAAGAATACTTACATACCTACACACATTTTACAAGTATTTTAAATAAGGTTAAATAAGAATGAGAAGGCATATCCCCCGCTTATTAGTGTTGTTTGTTATTGCTGCATTTGTGTATACTGAAGCTCATGCACAGAAGAGACGGAAAAGGAATCGTAAGCATAAGATCGAGAAAGAAGAGCAAGTAAGCATCTATGATGTAGATACACTTATCAAGCAAGTGCCGTTGAACAGAAGGCTATGGCATGATAAGATAGACAAGGCGCAGAAGCTTGCTGATATGAAAGATGGTAAGCAGGATAACAGGATCTACTTTGTAGATGAACCTCAAGTTACAAAAGCACTGAGCGAAGCTATACTGAAGGATATTGACCACTATGAGATAATGGTGGAGAACTTCCCCTCTGACAGTATGGACGCTTTTGAGGAGAATCAAGCTAAGATAACTTACTTGCAAGTGCTGCATGAGTATGCTAATAAGTTCGTTTACGATCCTAAGCTGAACCCATACTACTATGTTAGGTCTACTAAAAGACTAAGAGAGATACTGATAGCTACTCATGAAGGTAGGTTAGAAGAATATGTAAAGAAGCATATCGATATTTATACATTAGATATTGTTTCTATGACCGACTTTCAAAGGTTATTCCCTACCAGTTCTCCTGCCAGAGCCGAACTGTATGCAGTAATGGCTAAGAGAGAGCCGGAGATGATGATAAAAAGACTAAAGGATTTTTATGACCACCCGTATGCTTGTAATGTGATAACAGAAGCGGCTAAGGTGGTTCCTAAAAATGTGTTCAACTATGCAGCATCTACAAACCATCGTTTGCTAAGTGCTGTTAATAGCTGTCAAGACCCATTGGTACAGACCATTGTTAGAATTGCGAACCTATCTAAGTCTCCATTAAAAGCTATGCCATTCCTCAATGACATCTATCAAGGGAAGATGACCGTAGCAGAGGTAGATAAGATAACTGAGAATGAAGACCTGTTCTATCAAAACTTGGTAAGGCTTAAGCTGGAGAATGTGCAGCTAGGTGGTGACACCTATACTGATGAGTTAGCATATCGTGGGTTGAAGTATGTACGTGAGATGAACGACCTGCACGAAGCAAAAGACCCTATACGCTTTAAGTGTATTGAAGGACTGTCTCCTGAAGTGCTATACTTTATCATGGTATATGGTCAGGATGAGATATATACCAGTAGCTTCCTGGGTACATTCAATAGAATGATAGATAGAATGGGCGAGACCAAAGGTGACGAGTTGCTAGAAAAAGTACACCATGACAAGTTCAGAACGTTTATACGCATGTGTGCGGGCTACAATACACTAGGCACATTCTTAGGTACTATGACCCCCGAAAAGAAGAACGAAGTGATGAAACGCTTTGTAGGTGGGCTGGATAAAGGTAAAGACAATGACCTGGAAGATGCCGTGGATGTAGCAGATGCATTTGGTAGTATAAAAGATACTGCGTTGGCAGACTTCTTAAGAGAGGAGATAAAGATGAACTACGAGCGTTCATACAAAGAGAAGAGTAAGAAAGGTGTCATCGTATATGGGCTACTGGCATCACTGTTTGAGAAGACCAAGAAGAATGAATATGCACAAGACGCAATAAGAGTACCTTTTAGCAACTTGACAAATGACTCCGGTGTAGTGTATGAGCAATTCTTCTTCTATGGTGATGAGGATGGCAAGATCTCTTTCGATAGCTTCTTGGGCAACTTTAGAAACAATAAATGGAAGATCTCTAAAAGCCAATACTGGGCGAAGATAGAGTCGGCTACGGGTAATAAACCAGTAGTGATATATGCCAACATGCCACTGAAAGAACCAGAGGATGAGGTTGCGCAGCAAAAGCTTTGCGACCACTTGGCTGATAATAAGATAGTGCCAACCATAATGGTGCACCGTGGACATAGCTACCATCTGCCGCTTACTTTGCAACGCCTACAGCGCGAGACCCGCGTGGTGATGCTAGGCTCTTGTGGTGGATACCACAACCTGGCTACTGTGCTAGACGCCTCTCCTGATGCCAACATCATATCGTCTAAACAGACGGGGGCTATGCGTGTGAACGAACCCATCATAAAGGCGATAAACGACCGTATGCTTGTGGGCGACGACATAGACTGGATAAACACATGGCAGGGCTTGGATACCTTCTTCAAAGACCAACCGGTGAAGATAAAAGAGATGTTTGACGACTATGTGCCACCGCATAAGAATCTTGGTGCCATCTTCATCAAAGAATACCGCCGCTTGTTCAACGCAGACATTATAAAAGAGTAACCCATGGCTAGAATATCGCTAAAAGACATCAGCACACGTGCGCCTGAGCACACAGATAAGCACGAGACCAAAGAAGAGCTGAAAGGCATATTGGAGGAGCTGGACGAGCTACAGAACATGCTATATGCAGAGCGCAAACATAGTATATTGGTAGTGCTACAGGGCATGGACGCTAGTGGTAAGGATGGGTTGACAAAAGATGTATTTGGCAGCCTGAACCCACATGGGGTACAGGTGAGGTCTTACAAAGTGCCTACGGAAGAAGAGCTGGCGCACGACTTCTTGTGGAGGATACACAAACACGCCCCGCAAAAGGGCATGATACAGATATTCAACCGCTCTCACTACGAGGATATATTGGTGACGCGCGTGCACAAGATGATAGATGACGATAGGGCTACCAAGCGCATGAAGGCTATCAATGATTTTGAGCAACTGCTTACCGAGCACAACAATACCCATATACTGAAGTTTTACCTGCATGTATCTGAAGAGGAACAGCAGGAGCGACTAAAAGAGCGAATGCAGATACCCCGCAAGATGTGGAAGTATAACCAGCGCGACTTTGTAGAGGCAGCCTACCGCGAGCAGTATTACCAATGCTACGAAGATGCCTTTGAGCACTGCGATGCTGTGCCTTGGCATATAATACCCTCTGACCAGAACTGGTATAAGGAGTATCTGGTGGCCAAGATGCTGAGAGATACACTAACGGGGCTGAATATGCAATACCCCACCATATAGCACATACATTATTAGGATATACGATGCCTGCCATTTGGCGGGC
>CAZPDA010000229.1:0-4606 GCA_964585115.1 uncultured Flavipsychrobacter sp. | reverse complement strand
AAATAAGTATAGCGTATAATATATTTTTAAAACATGAAAGATGTTTTTTGTCCTAAATGCAAGAGCAACGATATTGTTAAAAGCGGTATCGTTAAAGGTAAGCAACGTTATAAATGCCACCAATGCGGATACCACTTTTCAGTGTTAAAAGAAGGTAAAAGTATTGACCCATACTACGTCATCAAGGCATTGCAACTATACATTGAAGGGGTGAAGTATAGAGAGATAGAAAGGATACTGGGAGTGAGCCATGTATCAGTGATGAATTGGGTAAGGAAATATAACATAAAAGCACCTGAGAATTTCGAGTACAGACCTACGTATCAAGTATTGACACACAGCGAGTTAGTAGAGTTTTTTAGTGATAAAGAATCACTAAGGTCATCGGGCTCGATAGTAACAGAGGTAGGTGATAAATTCATGGTCATTAAGTGGGAACGTTTTAAGCGCACTTAGCAGCCTTAAGCTATTCAGTTAGCACTTGTATATATAGGATTTCGCCATTGTCTGTTTTATGTGAAGATTTGGAATAGAAAATTTTTCATTTCAAAAAACCATAAAACAGTGCAATGAAAAAGACAATACTAAGTATAGCAACAATAGCCGCAACACTATGCGGCTTCTCATCAAAAGCCCAAAACTCTGACCACTACGGTGGCGGTTTAAAACTAGGTTTTGATAAAACAGGTGACAAGTATGTGCGCTTTATTATCTGGAACCAGATATGGGCTAAGCAGAACGAGAACAATGAGGGCACCATGGTGAATGGTACACCTAGCAACACGTCACTGGATATAGGAGCAAGACGTTTACGGATGCTTGCCTATGCACAGATCACACCAAGATATTTGATACTGACCCACTTCGGCATCAACAACCAGACATTTACCAATGGTGGAGGGTCTGGTAGCGGTGGCACAGGAGGTTATGGTCAGGGCAAAAAACCTCAGCTTTTCTTTCATGATGCATACAATGAATATGCTATCATTCCATCAGTAGACCCAAGCACACAAAAGAAGAATAAGTTCACGCTATCTATCGGAGCAGGTCTTCATTACTGGAACGGTATTTCAAGACTTAGCTCTGGTAGTACACTTACATTCCTAATGCTTGATGCCCCAATATTTAACTGGCCGTTGATAGAACTTTCTGACCAGTTTGTAAGACAATACGGCCTGTACATCAAGGGTAAATACAATAAGCTTCACTACCGTTTCAGCTACGACAAGCCATTCGCAACCAACATCACTCCTGCACCAAACGCTAACGTTGCAGTAGATAACAGCGGAGATGCTGCGGGTGCGATAAGCGGCTATTTAGAGTATCAGCTACTAGACCAAGAAAGTGATCTACTACCATACAAAGTGGGCACCTATATCGGCTCAAAAAAAGTACTGAACATAGGCGCAGGGTTTTACACACAAGCACGTGGTACTATGAGCAATGATGCTTTAGGTGTTAGTCACAAACATAACATCAGTCTATTCTCTGGCGATGTATTCCTAGATATGCCGGTAGGTGACAAGAAAAAGAATATGGCAGTAACCGCCTATGGTGTTTATTATAACTATGACTTCGGACCAAACTATCTACGTACTACAGGTATCATGAATACAGGCACTACCAACCCGTTAACACCATTATCAGACAGAGTACTGGAGGGGCCGGGTAACGCTAGAGTATTACTAGGTACAGGACAGATATTCTATGCACAAGCTGGTTTCTTACTTCCTAAGTTCAAAAAAGATAAGATACGTATTCAACCAATAGCATCGATAGCACACAAGAACTTTGACGCGCTTAACGAAGCAGGTAGCTTTTGGGACATTGGCTGTAACTTCTACATAGACAAGCACAATGCTAAGATCACAGGTCAATACTCTTCAAGACCACTATACGACGCTACAACAAGAACACTAAAAGATAGAAAAGGAGAATTCATAGTACAGTTCCAAGTAGCACTATGATCTACAGACCACAAACTAATTAATAATCAACAAAAATATTTTTATGAGTACAGAAGCTAGATCGAACAGCATTTGGAAAGTCATATCAGCATCATCTGTTGGTACACTCATCGAATGGTACGACTTCTACATATTTGGTAGCTTGGCTGCAACTATTGCTACTAAGTTCTTTCCACAAGGTAACCCTACAGCGGCATTTTTATCTACACTCGCAACCTTTGCTGCCGGTTTTGTAGTAAGACCTTTTGGAGCATTATTCTTTGGTAGACTGGGCGACCTTATTGGTCGTAAGTATACTTTTATGATGACACTACTACTAATGGGTGGTGCAACATTCCTGATAGGTTGTATACCTAGCTACGAAACCATAGGATTTCTAGCACCATTGCTTGTACTGGTCTTGAGGTTACTCCAAGGTTTAGCACTAGGTGGAGAGTACGGTGGCGCTGCCACATATGTAGCAGAACATGCCCCTGTAGGCAAACGTGGATATTGGACATCTTGGATACAAACTACGGCAACAGTTGGTCTATTTGTATCTCTATTGGTGATATTGATGACCAAAACATCTTTATCTAGCGAACAGTTTGAGAGCTGGGGTTGGAGGGTACCATTCTGGGTATCTATATTCATGGTGCTTATATCCTACATCATTCGTCGAAACATGCACGAATCACCTCTATTTGCTAAAGCAAAAGCAGAGGGTAAAATAAGTAAGAACCCACTAAAAGAAAGCTTTGGTAACCGTCTGAATCTGAAGTTTGTACTACTGGCACTATTTGGTGCTACTATGGGTCAAGGTGTGGTATGGTATACAGGCCAGTTCTACGCTATGAGCTTTATACAAAAGGTGTGTAACATAGCCAGTACACAGTCAGACAGTATCATTGCCATTGCGCTACTAATGGGTACTCCATTCTTTGTAATATTCGGAGCATTGAGCGATAAAATAGGTAGAAAGCCTATCATGATGCTAGGTATGTTGATAGCCATTATCAGCTACAGACCGATATATAAGGCTATGTATGAGACTACTGACCTCAACTTAAAAACCGAAGTGGTAGACCAAACACAAGTAAATACAACATCTAAAACCTTAGATGATGGTAACACTCAGTTTGTATATTCCACTACCAAAACATATGACGATGGTACTACCTACGCTCTGGATAGTACTGTAGTGGTGGCTACAGATAATAGCTTGGTAGGCAATGCTAAAGTGAAAAAGCAAGTAACACTTGCAGGTAGTGGTAAGTGGTCGCTGATACTCTTAATATTCGTACAGGTAATATTTGTAACCATGGTATACGGACCAATTGCAGCATTCCTTGTGGAGATGTTCCCGGTTAACATTAGGTACACCTCTATGTCACTTCCATACCACGTGGGTAATGGTATATTCGGGGGGCTATTACCAACCGTATCTGTATACCTAGCTACAAAGTCCAAGGCAGCAGGTGTAGGAACTTGGTACTTGGAGGGGTTATGGTATCCTATCATCATTGCCGGTGTATGTTTCCTAATAGGGGTACTATACATCAATGGTAAGGATAAGAACGTACACGATTAGAAAACTAAAAAACTATTTATATGAACTCGATAAGAAAAATACTGGGCCTTCTATGGATAGGTCTATCGCTTGCGGCAGCATACTTTTGCATCTTTGTTTTTGGCTGGCCAAGGCTAACATCAGGAAAGCAAGAAGACTTGGTTTTCGGCATAGTAATACTATTCGTACTTACTCCGATAATTGTTGGCGGACTATTTACTTTCGGGCGTTATGCCCTTTCAGGAGAGTACGACATTAAAGACTAAGCATTAGTATGTACTTAAGACCGGTTGTATACACAACCGGTTTTTTTCTATTTTGTAAAGACAAGTCATTGACTATGACAGAACACAAGCGTACTAAATACACATTGATAGCTATTATGATGCTGCTGCTATTCAACTATCCGCTGATAGGAACAGCAAACAAAGTACTATTCATTGGCAGCATTCCTGTGCTATACATATACCTTAGTGTAGTTTGGCTGGTAGCCATTGCTCTGTTGTACATAACTGTTGTAACCAAGAAAAATGTAAGTAAAGAGAACGATGAGTAAGATACTGATAGCAGGCATATCTCTTGCTTACTTAGCACTACTATTTGCCATAGCATATTTTGTAGAGGGCAAGCGAAAACGAGGGAAACGCTATGTAAACAATGCTTGGGTATACGCATTATCATTAGCAGTATACTGTACAGGATGGACCTACTACGGTAGCGTGGGTAGAGCAGCGAATAGCGGCATGGACTTTTTAGCCATATACTTAGGCCCATCTATAGCTTGCGCACTATTTGTACCCGTACTGGTGAAGATAGTACGGATATGCCGTACACAAAGGATAAGCAGCATTGCCGACTTTATATCTACCAGATATGGCAAAAGCTTTAGTGTGGGTGTTATTGTCACCCTCTGCTGTATACTGGGTATCATACCTTATATATCGCTACAGCTGAAGGCTATATCCGATAGCTTTCATGTGATAACACAACTAGACAACACGTCGGGGAACTCATTTTGGCAAGATGATACCTTTTATATAACGATAATAATAACCGTATTCATCATCATTTTCGGCACTCGCTCTGTAGA
>CAZPDA010000228.1:0-4606 GCA_964585115.1 uncultured Flavipsychrobacter sp. | reverse complement strand
GCCACTTATTACCTTGTGCATCTACGGCAGCCATACCTTTACCTTTCACCTCTACCACTTCAGCAAATAAAGCCGCCCCATTAGTGCTCCACTGTGCAGTTATAGATCTTGCTATAGGATGAGAAGAATGCGTTTCCATCTCAGCAACGATATGCTTAAAGGTTTCATCATCCAGCACTGTATCGTAAGTATCAATATTCAGCTTACCTGTTGTTAGTGTACCTGTTTTATCAAATACGATCTGCTCTACTTTCTTTAGCTGCTCTAGAGTATCACCACCTTTCACTAGCATACCATTCCGTGCTGCACGCCCTAAGCCTACAGCTACTGCTGCCGGTGTTGCCAGCCCCATAGCACATGGGCATGAGATCACCATTACAGCTATGCTACGCATCATAGCATCTTCAAAGCTTACACCAAATACCAACCAGCTTACAAATAGCGTTAGTAAAGCTATTGCCAATACTGCCGGTACAAATATGGCACTGATCTTATCAGCAAGCTTTTGCAGAGGAGGTTTCGTACCCTGAGCTTCTCTTACCAGTTTAATTATATTGGAAAGGACAGAATTCTTACCAACGGCTGTCACTTCTACCCTTAGGTTTCCGTCTTGTAATATTGTTCCTCCTATCACATCGCTACCCACTTCTTTTCTTACAGGCAGGCTCTCCCCTGTTATCATATGCTCATCAACTTGAGCCTCACCTTTTATCACCTTACCGTCTACAGGAATGCTATCACCATTATTTACCAGTACTACATCTCCTTTCTTTACATGGGCATTATCTACCTCCAGTATAGTTTCTTTACCTATACTATCGGTCATTACGAGCTTAGCCTTTGTTGGTTGCAGGTCTACAAGAGCATCAATAGCAGAAGTAGTAGACTTAACGGTCTTATGCTCCAACCAGTTACCAAACATTACCAATGTGATGATAGATGCCGTAGTTTCAAAGAACATATAATCTCTTACAGCATCCGTATATATGAACAGACCAATAAGAGAATATATATATGCGGCAGATGCTCCTAATACTATAAGTACATCCATATTAGGAATGCCATGTTTCAAAGAGCGAAATGCACTCTTACCAAACACAAACAAGCCTATACCATATACAGGTGTTGACAAAGCTAGCTGTACCCAAGGGTTGTGTAGCAAATGCCAGCTTACAAACATGTGCATTAATAAAGGCACTGTTAGTATAGCACAGATGATAAGTAATGTCGTAGGATTAGAATCGTGATGATCGTGGTGGTGGCCTCCGGCATGAGCCATATCGTCCTCATCTTCTCTTACCACATGGTAGCCCAGATCATCAATAGCGTTATATATGTCGTCTACATCTTGCTCTACAAGCGTAAAGCTTACATCACCAGATGCAGCGTTTGCTGAAATATTGGTTGCTCCTTTCTTCTCCAACACTTTAGATATAGTAAGGGCACAGTTTCCACAGGTCATCCCTTCTACCTTAGTTGAATATGTGTTGTCCATCGTAAAAAATATAATTATACAACTTGTATCTTCGCACACTATGCAACAAGCTGCTCCGATTGTACAAATTTCCTATTCTTTGGGCAATATTGAAAGTGCCGTACATCAGTTATTGCAATATGCAAATCAATATCACGTATGGGCTTTTAGTGGAGATATGGGTGCGGGGAAGACGACTTTCATAAATACACTATGCAAATCATTAGGCGTAGAAGACGTGGTAAACAGCCCTACTTTCGCTATTATCAATGAGTACAAGCTCATTACAAAGAAGCAAAAAGAACAGAAGATCTACCATATGGACTGGTATCGTTTAAACGATGAAGAAGAAGCTATAAATGCAGGAGTAGAAGACTGTTTATTGCAAAAAGATAACCTTTCGTTAATAGAATGGCCGGAAAAAGCCCCTTCCCTTTTGCTTAGTCCATATTTATGGATAGTAATAACAACCACATCACCCACAGAACGTTATTTAGAGGCATTTGTTAAATAATACAGTCTCAAAGGTTTAAGCTATCATTATAAGTTTTTATCTTGTCCCATCATGCACTTAATAGATGCACTCATAAAAGGCATAACATTAGGCTTGGTCATGGCTATATCAGTAGGCCCTACATTATTTGCTATCCTGAAGTATAGTCTCAACCATAGCTACAAGGCTGGCATTGCGTTCATTTTAGGTGTATCTATAAGTGACATACTATATGTTGTAATAGCAAACGTAGCTGCATCTTGGTTGGCTTTTCTGAAAGAATACTCAAAACATATTGCTTATGGTGGTGCTGCAATTCTTATTGCTGTTGGGCTTATAGGCCTAATTTCCAAGTACAAGCCCGTACGGCCGTCTTCTACTAGTATCAATATATCCGGTACAGATTACTTTAAGATATGGACCACAGGTTTTCTCATCAACACGATAAACCCTGCGGTAATACTTATATGGTTTGGTTCTGTATCAGCTATCACTAACACATCAGACACATATAGATTAGTAATGTACGGCACTTGCTTATCAATAATATTAAGTATTGATTTGATAAAGGTATTCGCAGCTGATAAGATACGCAGAAAGCTTACCCTGCGCAGGATCATGTACTTACAAAAGACCTCTTCAGGCATCATTTTACTATTTGGAGTACTGCTTTTACTGAGCACAATATTCAATATTCACATAGACACGCCGGGGCACTAAACCTTACATCAGTAAATTCAATTCATATATCTTCAAAACTTAACTAAAGGTTAGTATCTTTGCCGCCTCATGTCTGATGCTATACGTCACGAATGCGGATTAGCTTACATCCGCTTATTAAAGCCACTGGCATATTACCACCGCAAATACGGTTCGGCATTTTTCGGTCTGGACAAATTGTACCTGCTAATGGAAAAGCAGCACAACCGTGGTCAAGACGGTGCGGGTATTGCCACAGTTAAGTTAAATACAGAGCCGGGTCATCAATTCATGCACCGCGAGCGTCTTAATGGTAGCAACGCCATCTCCCGAATTTTCAGTACAGTACACGATGAAGTAACGGAGTTGGAAAAAATGTACCCTGACATCAGGAAGTACCCGGGATTACTTAAGGGTTACCTTAAGTATATGGGTGAGGTGATGCTGGGACACTTACGCTATGGTACACAAGGGCGAAATGATGTAGCCTTCTGTCACCCATTCGTTAAGCCTGACATAAACCCTACACGCAACTTGGTAATGGCGGGTAACTTTAATCTGGTGAATACAGACGAGTTATTCTCTATGCTAGGGGCACACCCTACTACTGCTATCAGAGAGAGTGACCTTGGTGCTATGATAGAGACCATACACTACTACTTGTGCATGGCCGATGAAACAGAACCATCGGACCTGAACTTGGAAGGTGTACTGAAACAAGCTACTACCCACTTTGATGGTGGTTATGTATGTAGTGGTCTTGTAGGTAATGGTGATAGCTTTGTAATGAGAGATGCTAATGGTATACGCCCTGCATACTATTACAAGGATGATGAGATAGTGATAGCTGCGTCAGAAAGACCTGCTATCATGACCACATTCAATGTACCTCAGGATCAAGTGCAAGAGATAGAACCGGGACACGCTATAATCGTAAAGGCAGATGGTACTTTCTCTATGCCTAGAATACTACCGGAGCGTGAAAAGACCGCTTGTAGTTTCGAGCGTATCTATTTCAGCCGTGGTAGCGATGCGGATATATACAGAGAGCGTATTCAGCTAGGTAAGAACCTTGCAGACAGAGTATTAAAAGCAATTGACTACGATCTTAAGAACACGATCGTATCATTCATACCTAATACAGCAGAAACATCTTTCTATGGCCTGATAAAAGGTATGGAAGACTACCTGAACGACATCAAACTGAAGCGTATACAAGAGCGCGGAAAAGATATGAGTTCAGAAGAGATGTTGGAACTGATAAGTCGCAGGGTCCGTATTGAGAAAGTAGCCATAAAGGATGTGAAGATGCGCACCTTTATTACAGAAGATACTGCTCGTGACGAGATGGTACAGCACGTATACGACATAACGTATGGTACTGTAAAGAATGATGTGGACACACTAGTAGTAATTGATGACTCTATAGTTAGAGGTACTACACTTAAGAAGAGTATCATAAAGATGCTGGCAAGACTACAGCCTAAGCGTATTGTTGTTGTTTCATCTGCTCCACAAATAAGATACCCTGATTGCTACGGTATTGATATGAGTAAAATGGGCGACTTTATTGCCTTCCAAGCAGCAGTAGAGCTACTGAAAGATAACAATAAAGAAAGCCTGCTTCAAGAGATAAATGAGAAGTGTAAAGCAGCACTAGAGGCCGGCACACTAGATGATAACAACTATGTACAAGAGGTATATGCCGGCTTTACCCAAGAGCAGATAAGCAAGAAGATAGCTGAAATGCTAAGGCCAGAAGATGTAAAACCTCAAGTGGATATCATATATCAAACAGTAGAAGGCTTGTATGATGCCTGTCCTAACAATCACGGAGACTGGTATTTTACAGGTAACTATCCTACAAGAGGTGGTAACCGCGTAGCTAATAAAGCATTTATGAACTACATGAATAAGACCACTGGCAGAGGCTATTAGAC
>CAZPDA010000227.1:0-4611 GCA_964585115.1 uncultured Flavipsychrobacter sp. | reverse complement strand
CACTTTAAGTATGTGCTAACCCGAAAATGGCAGTAAACGTAAAAAAAGAATTTGGTAACACCCGAAGCAGAAAACCTGACTTATCGACCATGATATACGGCAAGGTTCCGCCGCAAGCCCCTGAGCTTGAAGAAGCGGTAATTGGAGCCATAATGCTGGAAAAAGATAAACTGGCTGAAGTATTGGAGATCATCCAAAGTGCAGAGTGTTTCTATGTAGACGCTAATCAGAAGATCTACGCTGCTATCCGTAAATTGTTCGACAAGGGAATGCCTGTCGATCTACTTACTGTAACAGAAGAGCTAAGAAGAAGTAATGAGCTAGAGATAGTAGGTGGTGCTTACTACCTTACCAAGCTTACCATGAGTGTTGTATCGAGTGCCCACGTAGAGGCGCATGCTCGTATCGTAATGGAGAAATTCATTCAGCGCGAGTTGATACGCATTTCTAGCCAAGTAATAAGCGATGCCTATGAAGACAGTAATGATGTCTTTGACCTGTTAGACAAAGCAGAATCGAACTTGTATGAGATAACGGATAAGCACCTTCGTAAGAACTTCTTGAGCATGAAGGATGTATTAGTAAGAACCGTACATGAGATAGAAGAGGCTAAGAATAAGAAAGATGATATGACCGGTGTCCCTACCGGTTTTACTGACCTTGATAAGCTAACATCCGGTTGGCAAAAAACAGACCTTATCGTCCTAGCTGCAAGACCCGCTGTGGGTAAGACAGCATTCTCGCTAAACCTGGCAATGAATGCTGCTCTGAATGAAGAAAGACCTTACCCTGTTGCAGTATTCTCGCTGGAGATGGGTGCGGGACAGCTAGTAAAACGTATGTTGTCTGCGGTAACAGAGGTAAACATGGAGGCCATTACCAAAGGGCGTATGCAAGAGCATGAGTTTGTGCAGATGACCCAACGCATGAACAAGCTAGCAAATGCTCCTATCTTCCTAGATGACCAAGCCGCACTAAATATATTTGAGCTTAGAGCTAAAGCCAGAAGGCTAAAGCAAAAGCATGATATTCAATTGATAATCATTGACTACTTGCAGCTAATGCAAGCATCTATTGATAAAGGTGGTAACCGTGAACAAGAGATATCTAAAATATCGCGTGACCTAAAAGCACTGGCAAAGGAACTTGAAGTGCCTATCATTGCGCTATCACAGCTTAACCGTTCTGTTGAGTCGAGAAAAGAGTCTAAAGTGCCTCAGTTGAGTGACCTTCGTGAGTCTGGAGCGATCGAGCAGGATGCGGATATGGTAATGTTCTTATACCGTCCTGAATATTACGGTATAGACAATAATGAAATGGGTGAAGCTATTGAAGGTGAAACACACGTGAACGTAGCTAAACACCGTAACGGTAGTACAGATACCGTTAAGATCCGCTTCTTGAAACACTACCAGAAGTTTACCGATATGCCAAACGACGACTTTGGCGGATTTGGTGGTGGCAACATGCCTCCTGCCCCACCAATGGGTGATAACCCTCATGCCGGTATAAAAGGTAGAGATAATAGTGACTTTGGTGGCTCTAAGATGTATATACAAGACGGCTATCAAACTCTTGGGTCAAAAGCCAATGATGTGAACTTTGACGAAAACGATATATCCATGCCATCTAAATCACAAGGGCCTCCATCAGCTCCTGATGATGATGACCCTCCATTCTAATAAAAAAGAACTAGATATAGAGATAAGGTGAGCATTAGTTGCTCACCTTATTCATTTGTAAAATTTCAACAACACATTTTAATTTATTAAAACACGTTTGAGTAAGCCATCTTTTTTAGGTAATTTTGCACGGTTTTATTTGATATTTATATGCGTAGAATATACTTAGACAATGCTGCTACAACTGCACTGGATCCTCAAGTGCTGGAAACGATGATGCCATACCTTACTGAGAAATTTGGTAATCCATCTTCTGTATACTCTTATGGTAGAGAGACCAAGCTAGCTATAGAAACAGCTAGGAAGAGTGTAGCTAAGATATTAGGTACTAATCCTGGTGAAATATTCTTCACATCGGGAGGAACAGAAAGCAGTAATACTTCTATCAACTGTGCTGTAAGAGACTTAGGCTGCAAGCATATCATTACATCAAAAATAGAACACCATGCAACCCT
The DNA here is from genome assembly GCA_964585115.1 of uncultured Flavipsychrobacter sp. Taxonomy (GTDB): domain Bacteria; phylum Bacteroidota; class Bacteroidia; order Chitinophagales; family Chitinophagaceae; genus UBA5543. Next base: position 2,474 of record CAZPDA010000227.1, on the reverse strand, counting down.
ATATACAGCTGAAAAGCTAGCTAAAGAAGGTGTTGCTACATTGAGCTATGTAAACCTTACTGACAAAGGACATATAGACCTAGAGCATTTAAAGGAGTTATTGGCTAATAATGATAAGACCATCGTTACGCTAATGCATGCTAACAATGAGATAGGCAACCTGCTAGATGTAAAGTCTGTAAGCAATCTGTGTAAAGAATATAATGCATACTTCCACTGTGATATGGTGCAGACCATAGGGCATTACCCTCTTGACCTTCATGAGCTTGGTGTGGATTTTGCAAGTGGTGCTGGTCATAAATTCCATGGTCCTAAAGGTGTAGGTATATTATATATAAATGAGAACATCAAGATAAAACCAATGTTATATGGTGGTGATCAAGAACGCAACATGCCTGCAGGAACAGAGAACCTTAATGGAATCGTAGGTTTTGCAAAAGCACTAGAAATAGCAACGGAGTCTTACGAAAAAGACAGTCAGTATATACTAGGTCTTAAAAACTACATGGCTGAGCAGTTAAAAACTGTTTTTCCTGACGTAGTATTTAGTGGTGATGCGGAAGGGAACTCTTTATATACGGTATTAAACGCATCTTTCCCTAGTACGGATAAGAGTGAAATGCTACTCCTTAATCTTGATATGGCTGGTATATGTGTAAGCGGTGGTAGTGCATGTAGTAGCGGTGCCAGCTCAGTTAGCCATGTTATTAAGGCCTTGCACAATGGTAAAAGTGAGGAACTTACGCCAATGCGCTTTTCATTCTGTAAGCACAACAATAAAGAAGAGATAGACTTCACAGTTACTAAGTTGAAAGAACTTTTATAATATAACAAGAATAAAACCTCTTTAAAGTCGGACCATATATCCGACTTTTTTATTTTAGGGTAGTTAGTATTTTTATCTCCCAAACGAGCATACTCATAATACACTATGGAGCTTACTACACAAAAGAAGTTCAACTTACACGACTATTTATTTACACCGATCAATAACGGGTCCTTAGTTCTATTCAGGATACTATTTGGCTTCGTGATGACACTTGAGTTCGTTGGAGCACAAGTGACAGGGTGGATAACAGAAGTATTTGTAGCTACAAAAATGAACTTCACATTTATAGGATTTGAATTTCTTCAAAACCTCCATGGACCAATGATGTATTGGTATTATGGACTGATGGCCGTATGCTCTATTTTAGTATGTATTGGTCTGTTCTTTCGTCCTGCATCTATACTAATGGCAATATTGTGGACAGGTGTATATCTATCTCAAAAGAATCACTATAACAATCATTATTACTTAATGGTATTGCTTAGTTGGATGATGACCATTACTCCGGCCAACCGTAGAGCTTCTTTTGATGTAAAGTTCGGTTTTGTAAAATCATCTAACACTTGCTATAGGTGGTATATTACTGCCTTCATAGCCCAAATATGGATCATGTATACCTTTGCTGCTATTGCAAAGGTAAATGCAGACTGGCTTAGAGCTATGCCTATAAAACTATGGTTTGGTAACAAGTCAAATGTTCCAATAGTAGGTAAACTCTTTGTGCAAGAATGGTTTGCATGGGCTATTGCCTATTTGGGGTTATTCTTCGACCTACTAGTTACACCAGCGTTACTGTGGAAACGTACCAGAGCATTAGCTGTTGCTGCTATGTTCTTTTTTCATTTCTTCAACTCTGCAGTATTTGGTATAGGCTCATTCCCATATATGGCTATGAGTTTGGCTGTATTCTTTTACCCCGGGGCTACATTTGACAACTTACTACGAAGGTCGACATATGAACTAACAGAAAAGAAACCGTCATCTGCTGTTATGAACATCACCATCATAACACTGTGTGTATACATGCTATGGCAAGTGGTATTGCCGATAAGGCACCACTTTATTGAAGGAGACGTAAACTGGACTGAAGAGGGGCACCGTATGGCATGGAGAATGATGCTGAGAAGTAAATCAGGTAGTGGATATTATATAGTCAGGGATAAGAACTCTGATAAAGAGTGGAAGGTGCAACCCAAAGACTATCTTCTACCCTTCCAGAAGAGTGATGTCACTCACCATCCTGATATGATATGGCAATTTGCTCAACATCTGGAAAAGGAATTTAAGGCGAAAGGTTATGATGTGAGTGTATATGCTAATTGCTACTGCTCGCTAAATGGTGGCAGGTATAGTTTAATAGTAGACCCTGAAGTAGACCTGGCTGCTGAAGAATGGGAACCCTACAAACACCATAAATGGTTATTGCCACGTCCACCACGTAAGTAGTTGTAAATATGCATCATAGGTTATTCGCCTATGTTAACGTGTGGTTAACGGGTAAAAACTATTCATAATGTGAAAAATATTGTTCATCTTTGTACTGGATTACAGAGAATTTCATTTCATATAGACTTTTTTACAGAGAGTTTTCTTACATGTAGAGTTCAGGGAGTAATTGTAACTTGTTGAACATTATGAGTTTTAA
>CAZPDA010000226.1:0-4636 GCA_964585115.1 uncultured Flavipsychrobacter sp. | reverse complement strand
CACCGACATGACATGTTTAAACGTTCTAAGAGATTTTTTTAGGAGCGTAGAAGACTACTTTAGGTAATAAATTAGTGGTTTTATATTCAATTATTAGTACATGCGGAGTAGTTGTCGCTATCGCATCAAGACTTATGATAAACTCTATATCGTAGAACTTTATAACCCTGAGTTCTCAGGTTCAACTCCTAGTCTCGCTACTAGGTCTAAAGCCCCTATAAAAGGAGCTTTAGACCTTTTGATACATCAATCTATTTTTCGTTGTATAAAACATATGCTAGTCTGGCATGCTGTTATTGATTTTAGGTTACAGAAGCCTAATATGTACTAACCTTAGAGGCGTGAACTCTTTCACTTATCCACACCTGTTGAAAGTAAAAACTGTTTGATAAGAATACTCCTCATACATTTGAATTGTTATTTGGTTCACCTACAGTATATCTACTGTAGTGATTAAAAGGGAAGCCAGTGAGAATCTGGCGCTATCCCCGTAGCTGTGATCCTGATGTAGTAATACATGCCGTTTTCAACAAATGCAGCCACTGTCCAATCAATAAGGATGGGAAGGTCGTTGAAGATCAGGAAAGCCAGAAGACCTGCCTAGTAATTTTTTAAGCTGCCGCTTTCGGAGGAAAAGCACAGGCTGAGTAGGCATGTCTTATTGATTGTACATAGTACTACATGCTCTTCCGCCTTTTTCTTCGTTTTGCATAGCAGTATTGTTCACAAATTTAATTGTTATAATACTATGCAAGAAGAGTTGTTATTAAAAGAAAACAAAGACCGTTTTGTTCTACTTCCCATCAATCACCCCAAGGTTTGGGAAATGTATAAAAAACATGAAGCTAGTTTCTGGACTGCTGAAGAGATAGACCTGGGCGGAGATCTGAAAGATTGGACAACCCTTAATGATGGAGAGCGCCACTTCATCTCTCATGTACTGGCATTTTTCGCTGCAAGTGATGGTATTGTAAATGAAAACCTTGCTGTCAACTTTATGAGTGAGGTACAGCTGCCAGAGGCCCGTTGTTTTTATGGCTTTCAGATAATGATGGAAAATATTCACTCTGAAACCTATGCGCTTTTAATTGATACCTATATAAAAGACGCAAAAGAAAAAGATAGACTTTTTCATGCAATTGATACAGTACCTGCGGTTAAGAAAAAAGCAGAATGGGCGTTACGTTGGATAGAGAACGGAAATTTTGCAGAAAGGCTAGTTGCTTTTGCTGCTGTAGAGGGCATTTTTTTTAGTGGTAGTTTCTGCTCTATATTTTGGCTAAAGAAGCGTGGGCTTATGCCTGGTCTAACTTTTAGCAATGAGCTAATAAGTAGAGATGAGGGTTTGCATTGCGAGTTTGCCTGTTTGCTATATGGCATGTTAGACCAAAAACTATCGCAAGAACAAGTCTATAGTATCATAGGTGATGCTGTAAACATCGAAAAAGAATTCATTACAGATGCTTTACCTGTTGACCTAATTGGCATGAATGCAAAGCTTATGCAACAATATATAGAGTTTGTAGCTGATAGATGGCTTTCAGAGCTAGGCTATCCTAAAATGTTCAATGCCTCCAATCCATTTGACTTTATGGAACTCATTTCTCTTCAAGGTAAAACCAACTTTTTCGAAAAGCGTGTAGGTGATTATCAAAAGGCTGGTGTGCTGGCAAACAAAGACAACCAAAACTTCTCGCTAGACGAAGATTTTTAGCCCAATACTAACCATATAAATATTCAACTATGTTCGTAATAAAAAGAAACGGAAAAAGTGAAAGTGTCAAATTTGATAAAATAACTGCACGTATTGAAAAACTATCGTATAGCCTAAGCCCATTAGTAGATGTGATAGATGTAGCTAAAAAAGTAGTAGAGGGTATTTATGATGGGGTGTCCACCTCAGAGCTTGACAGTCTTGCTGCTGAAACTGCTGCATCTCTTACTACTAAGCACCCAGACTATGCACTTTTAGCAAGCAGAATAGCAGTGAGCAACTTGCATAAGAATACCGTTAAGTCTTTTTCGGGAACTATGCGAAAACTGCATAGGTATATGGATAGTGCTACAGGTAAAGAAACGCCGCTAATTGCAGATGATATAATGAGAGTGATTGAGGCAAATGAAGAAATACTGGATAGCACTATAATTTATGATAGGGATTTTGGGTTTGACTACTTTGGATTTAAAACTTTAGAGAAGTCTTACCTGTTGCGAATGAACGGTAAGGTAGCAGAGCGGCCACAACACATGTATATGCGTGTAGCTATAGGCATACATAAAGATGATATAGAAAGCGTAATAAAGACATACAATATGATGAGTGAGCATTGGTTTACTCATGCTACGCCTACATTATTCAATGCCGGTACACCTAAGCCACAAATGTCATCCTGTTTTCTTTTAACAATGCAAGACGATAGTATAGATGGTATATATGACACGCTTAAGCAAACCGCTAAAATATCGCAAAGTGCAGGCGGTATTGGTTTGGCCATACATAACGTAAGAGCTACCGGAAGCTATATCGGCGGCACAAACGGTACGAGTAATGGCCTTGTACCCATGCTGCGTGTGTTTAATGATACAGCCAGATATGTAGACCAAGGAGGCGGCAAGCGTAAAGGGGCTTTTGCGATATACCTTGAGCCTTGGCATGCAGATGTATTTGAGTTTTTAGACTTGCGTAAAAACCATGGTAAAGAAGAGCTTCGTGCTAGGGACCTGTTTTACGCACTATGGATATGTGACCTATTCATGAAAAGGGTAGAAGCTGATGGAGAATGGAGCTTGTTTTGTCCTAATGAGGCACCAGGATTACATGAATGTCATGGTGAAGAGTTTGAAAAACTATATACACAGTATGAGGAAGAGGGGCGTGCTAGAAAAACGATAAAGGCGCAAGAACTATGGTTCGCCATATTAGAATCGCAGATAGAGACCGGTACACCTTACCTGTTGTATAAAGACGCTGCAAATACAAAAAGTAATCAACAGAACTTAGGTACGATAAAGAGTAGTAACCTTTGTACCGAAATTATAGAATATACCAATGTGGATGAAGTAGCAGTGTGCAACTTAGCATCTATAGCTTTGCCTCGCTTTGTTAGTGAAGGTGAGTTTGACTTTGATGGTCTATATGATATTACCTATCAGGTTACTAAAAATCTGAATAAGATAATTGATAACAACTACTATCCTGTGGCAGAGGCCCGAAATTCGAATCTGCGTCATAGACCTATTGGGCTGGGTGTACAAGGGCTTGCAGATGTATTCATCTTGTTAAGGCTACCATTTGAAAGTGATATGGCCAAAGTGCTCAACAAGAATATCTTTGAGACGATCTATTTCGCTGCTATGACAGCAAGTAAAGACTTGGCTAAAGAGCAAGGCACTTATGAAACTTATGAAGGTTCTCCTATTTCTAAAGGGCATTTTCAGTTTGACTTATGGGGTATTACCCCTTCCGATCGTCACGATTGGGATGGCTTGCGAAAAGAAATACTACGATCTGGCGTGAGAAACTCCCTTTTAGTCGCACCTATGCCTACAGCTTCTACTTCGCAGATATTTGGTAATAATGAGTGTTTCGAACCGTATACTTCAAATATATATACAAGACGTGTATTAAGCGGTGAGTTTATCATTGTGAATAAGCATTTATTGAAAGATCTTGTAGAGCTTGGCTTGTGGAGTAACAATATGAAAAACCAGATCATTAATAATAATGGCTCTGTACAAAATATTGAAGAAATACCTGATGATATAAAAGCTCTTTATAAAACTGTTTGGGAGATCAAACAACGTAATATTATTGACATGGCAGCAGACAGGGGTGCCTATATCTGTCAATCACAAAGCTTAAATCTTTTTGTAGACAACCCAACTACAGCAAAGCTTACTTCAATGCATTTTTATGCGTGGAAAAAAGGGTTGAAAACAGGCATGTATTACCTACGAACACAAGCAGCAGCACAGGCAGTGAAATTTACGATAGAGAAGCAGGCTAATAATGATATAGAACCAGTAATACCCAAATACAATTCGGAGCAAAAGGATAATAACGTAGCCGACATAGAAATTGATTTCTCAGCATCATCATGTAACATGGAAGATGGATGCATTTCTTGCGGCTCTTAAAGAAAATAAGAATGGACATCAAAGAAAGAATAACAAGGTCAGAAACTCGTTTGTTTAAAGCGGTGTTCCCTAATACAACAAATCATTATGATACCTTATTTGGCGGTACTGCAATGCATATGATGGATGAAGTGGCTTTTATTACTGCTACTAGGTTTAGCAGAAAGAGAATGGTCACAGTTTCTTCAGATAAGATAGATTTTACACGCCCTATACCCGCAGGTACTATTGTAGAATTAGTAGGTAAGGTAGTACATGTCGGTAATACGAGCTTAAAAGTTGATGTGGAGATCTATGTTGAAGAGATGTATTCATTTGAACGGAGTAATGCTATAAAAGGTACGTTCACATTTGTTGCAATAGATGAGAATAAAAAGCCAATAAAAGTATGAAATTAAATGAATTACAGCCAATATTGATTTGAATGCACAGGATTAATTATCCTGAGGTCTCGGGTTCAACTCCCGATCTCGCTACTAGGTCTAAAGCCCCTTATAGG
>CAZPDA010000225.1:0-4641 GCA_964585115.1 uncultured Flavipsychrobacter sp. | reverse complement strand
GTTAATGTATAGCGCTTTATTTTTTATTTCAATAGAGTATTTGTCATTTTTGTCTATTAGACCATCCTTATAAAGCTGGTCTAAAACACTATTTACATCATAAGCCCTTCCCCTAGCTTTATAAGCTGTTCCGTCTTTACTATCATGTATAGTTTTTACTATCATTACACTTTTCCTTGTTGAGTCAGCTCCGGCTCTCAGCTTTTTACTGTCAGATATCATTATTTGTTGTTTTGCTTTAGCATAGCTTCTTTGTGCATCTGCTAATTGTTGCTGAGCGTCTCTCATTTGTTTATGTGCATCAGCTATATTCTTTCGCATTATGATGACCTGTTTGTTATTGCTGGATATTATAGAGTCTATTCCTTCTACCGGACAAATAGGAAGACCATCTCCATCTACAGTCTCATCCAGTTCGTCTATTACCATGTTTATTACAAAAGAGTCACCACTTTTAGATACGAACTTCTTGTCAGGCCCAAACATTACATTTTCGCCAACGTCATATAGTAGCTTTTTATGCTTTTGTGGCATATCTTCCATCTTGTCATAGCGGGTTACGTTGCCATCATCATCTATTACAGTTATCTCTTCCGTTATCACTTCTACCTTTACATTCTTTTGTTTATCATCAGTTTTTACAACAGTGTTATCGTCATCATTTTTTGATTGTGCTAGCAGGTTGGGAGAGAACATCGTAACGGTAAGCATTAAAGCTGTAACTATTATCGTTACAAATGTGAATTGTGTTTTATTGATCGGTGTCTTTTTCATTTCAACAATACGTTTAATACGGTTAAGTAATTTGTGTTTATTACTTCCTGTAGCTGCTACGGATAGTTTATTCGAAGATTGCAATTCGCTTAGTTGTGCTAATGCTTGTGCATATTGAACTTTAGCATTAGTATTATAGGTTACCATATCATCACAGCAGAACTCTCTTTCAGCCCTTATTTGTTTTGATACTAACCATATGAAAGGGTTATAGAAAAATAGGGTTTCAATGACCACTTGAATGATATTTACTAGGTAGTCATAACGTTTGATATGTGCTAGCTCATGTAAGATCACCGTTTCTACTTGAGCTACTGTAAGGTTGTTTATAGAGGCCAGTGGTAGTAATATCATTGGTTTAAGTGTGCCAATGACCATTGGTACATTGATTTTATCTGATATATTCAGTAGAACTTTCGACCTTATATTCAGCTGTGCCAAACATTTATTTAATAGCTCTTGATATTGCTCTTTTATATGTGAAGGTGGACTGTTTTTTATTCTTTTTAAGGTGTGTATGTTATATGCCATCCTGGCTAGGAGTAGTAGCACTCCTACTATGTATATTTGCACTATTGTATTTAGGTTGGTATCTATATACAGTAGTAGCTGTTGCAGTAGAGAGCTGTTAACATTAGTACTTTGTAATTGTATCTCTGCATTATTAAAAATGACGCTATTAGTGTTTGTAAAAGATGCATTTTTCCATTGATCATAAAATGTTATTCCAGTCCAAAGAATTATAGACCCTAATGCTATTAATGAGATATTGTATCTAAGTGAAGACCTGGATGTAGGTATTGCTTTTATAATTAGCTTCAATGAGCAGAAAACCAATAGACCTTGCCAAATAGAGTGGAGTAGAGTCCAGCCTATTGATCGTATAAGAGGTTGAATTTGTATGAAAAGGTTATCCATAGCTAAGATTTTGAATGTGTTTACTAACTATTGCTCTTCTTTTCTATTTCAAATAGGTATCTTTTTATTGCATCTAGCTCTTCGTCAGAGGTTTTATGGCTACCAAGTGCTTGCATCACCATTTTAGAAGCACTACCGCTAAACACAGTATCTATCATCTTTTTTAGCAGCATACCTTGTGTTTCTTCTTTCGGTATAGCAGCGTCAAATATGTGTACTTTAGAACTGTTGTCACGCGTAAGCAAGCCCTTCTCATGCATTATCTGCATTAGCTTCAGCGTAGTGGTATATTTGGTCTCTTTGGTCTTCTCTAGTTCGGTATGTACTTCTCTCACGGTACTAGCCCCTTTATCCCATATAATAGAGAGTATATCTAGTTCGCTTTCTGTTGGTTTTATTTTCTTGCTCATTATCTACGAATGTTTTCGTAAAACGAATGTACGAACATTTTCGTAAATGAAAGCAGAAAAGTGTCCTTTGTGAATTCTTTAACAATTGTGGGCAGGAAATAAAAAGCCCGATACGTTATCGTATCGGGCTAATAATATATCAGGCAGTAATGCTTATGCTAGAGCGCCAATTTGCTTAACGATCTTAGACTTAAGATTACTTGCTTTATTTTTATGAATGATGTTGCGTTTAGCTAATTTGTCTATCATAGATACAACAGAAGGCAACTTCTCAGTAGCTTCTTTCTTGTCAGTAATAGCCATTAGATCACGCACTGCGTTACGAGTAGTTTTACCATAGTAACGGTTTCTGTCTCTTCTAGTAGCTGATTGACGAACGTGCTTCTTGGTTGCTTTATGATTTGCCATTGATATTGATATATTTTTATAAGGAGTGCAAAGTTAAGATAAAATACAATAACACAAAAATATTTTTGCCATTACATTCTTTGGCTGCTAAATACTTTTTGTGATCTTTTCATTAAGCTGTTTCTTTTAATGATGAATGCTTCTACTTTGTCTTTAGGTAACCTTAAACTATACTCGCCTGAATTAAAGTCGTGAGCATCCATATTAAAGTTCCATTTACGCATTATCCTGTTGTCTATACCAAGTTCAGCTTCTAATAGATCAAAGCTAATAGGAGAGGAGATACGTACAATTGCCATGCTTTTCAATTCATCATCAGTAAATGGCGATGCTGCTTTATTCTCTGTAGCGTTAGCTGCCAACTTTTGTGCTCTAATAGCTCTAAAGTCTAGTTCTTCGGGTATATCTGCAGAGCCTATATAGTTGCTTAGGTCTTCAAATATTGTTGCTGTTGCTACAAAAGCTAACACATGGTTTTGAGTTTCTTTAGGCAAGTAAGGCTTAATATCCCAAAAACTAGTACTTCCCGTGCGTTGTATAGCCCTTACCACAGGTCTTGGACCACTATTATAAGCTGCCACCACTAGAAGCCAGTCGTCAAGATCTTCATATAGTAGTGTTAGATATTTAGCAGCTGCTTCGGTTGATTTAACCCAGTCTTGCCTGTCGTCTCTTCTTCGTGTTATCTTCAAACCCATAAGACGACCTGTAGCGGCCATGAATTGCCACGCACCTACAGCTCCTACTCTTGAGCGTGCTTTGTTGTTCAAGGCAGACTCAATAACAGCAAGGTATTTAAGTTCTAAAGGAACATTCTTTTCAGCAAGTATCTTATCAATTACAGGAAAGTATTTAAGACTACGTTCTTGCACTACTGATAATGTCTTGTTGTGGCTCTTTAAGTAACGTTGAACATATTCCGCCACGTAAGTGCTTTTAGCTCCAAAATATTTGGTGTCGCTAGCAAGAGGAACCGGCTTGATAGGTTTGGGTTCAATTACCGGTGTAGCATCGGCAAGTTTGCCATTGTCTGGTTTTACTGTTGCCTTCTTTATAACTATGGTATCTGAGTTAGTCACACGCATCCCAGAGTATTTATTTACACTCACGGTATCTGCCTGTTGAGCCTTGCTTGATACACTAGCCGCTGCAAAGAGTAATATGATTCCTAGTTTCTTCAATTATTATTACACAATATTATAGACGATAATAGTAGCTAAGTAGCTACTATTACAGTTGGTTAAACAAATAAAATAAAGTAGAAATTAGCGTGTTGTGCTAGACTTCTCATTATTATCTTTTATTCCTGCTTCAATCTCATCCTTAACGCCTTTTTTAGCGTCGTTGAATTCGCGGATACCTTTACCTACGCCGCGGGCAAGTTCAGGTATTTTCTTGCCGCCGAATAATACCACTACCACCACTAATATGATAGCCCATTCGCCACCACTTGGCATAGACAATAACATTAGCGGACTGATCGATAATAAAGACATATTGCTATTTTTAAATAATTATCTGCGAAGTTACGGTTAATAAATTATTACTAAGTTAAAATTCTAATTCTTAACAAATACTAAGTTAAGAAATTAATACCCAAAACAGCAACAATTTTGCTACTTGATATGTTATAGCTTATTGTGCGTTACTTTTCAACCTATTTCCTCTGGTATATTTCTCCCACTTTTCTATAACTTGTTGTATATCATCTGCTAGGGGAGAGTCGAACTTTATTTCTTCTCCTGTCTTCGGGTGTATGAAGCCAAGTTCTTTAGCATGTAATGCATGGCGTTGTAACACTTTAAAGCAGTTGTCTATGAATTGTTTATACTTAGAGAATACCGTGCCTTTCACTATTCTGTTGCCGCCATAGGTGCTATCATTGAACAATGGATGCCCAATATGCTGCATATGCACACGTATCTGATGAGTTCTTCCTGTCTCCAGTCTTAGCTCTACAAGTGTTACATAGTTAAAGCGTTCTAGAACCCTGTAATGTGTTATCGCTTCTTTCCCATAGTCTCCTTCAGGGAAAGCCGCCATTTTCTTTCTGAAGCGTTGATTTCTGCCTATATGAGCTTCTATCGTCCCTTCGTCTTCCGCAAGGTCTCCCCATACTAATGCTATATAC
>CAZPDA010000224.1:0-4827 GCA_964585115.1 uncultured Flavipsychrobacter sp. | reverse complement strand
ATATAGCTAGGGCTGTATCTCTAATAATTCTATTTATAATTGTAGGTACTCTTTGTTGAGAGTAGTTGTTATCATTTTCAATAATGAAATTACGTAACCCCCACATGCCTCCTCCTATGCCATTAACAGAAAAGAAATAATCATGTCTGCCTTTATATGCAGAACTATCTGACGAATTGGTCTCAATTGCATTTCGCATAGAGGGTTCTTTAGCATTTGGATTTATTTTTTGATATTCAATGAAAATATCTTTCAGTTTACCAACTCCATTTAAATTTGTTAGTGCTTCTATTATGTCGTTAACAACTGCCATGATGATTATTTTGTATTTTTGCTATAGTATATGTTCTTTGAAACCCTATCTAAAGATAGCTATTCGGCACTTTGTTGCAACAAAAAACAGCATAATGGATATGCTGTTATGTATAAACGATTGTTGTTCAATATTTATTTCGCAGGATAGCTTTTGTGTTTTAGTACCAAGTGTTTTCTGCAACAAAAAACAACAAAATAGATTAGCTGTTCTCCGCTTTGTCTGTGCGTTTAGAGCCTGCATATAGCTCATACTCCAGCAGTCGGCAGTCTATCTTACTGTTGTAGAACTCTATGCGTCTTTTGGCTTTTAGTCCTACTTTTTTAGCAAGCTCCATATTGCCTGTAAAGATGTAGCCATGGTAGCCACCGCATTTCTGCTTCATAAAGTCGCCAATGCGTTTGTAGGTAAGTTCCAGCTCAGGCTCATTGCCTAGTCGCTCCCCATACTCAGGGTTCAGGAATACTACACCTGCCTTGCCCTGTGGCACATGTGTCTCTGCAAACTCCAGCTTGTTGAACTCTATCAGGTCGGCAATGCCCGCAGCCTTAGCGTTCTTTTGTGCGTTCACTATGGCTTGCCTGTCGTAGTCGGTAGCAATGATGCGTAGCCCTTTTACCTCGTCTTGTATCAGGTCTTCCAGCCTGCCGCGCTCATCCAGATAGATATCCTCATCATAGCCCTGTAGGTGCATGAAGGCATAGTTATCGCGGAAGAGCCCCGGCTTGGTATTGGTAGCTATTAGTGCCGCCTCTATAGCCAGCGTCCCAGACCCGCACATGGGGTTGACGAACGGTGACTTCCTGTCCCACTTGCTGGCAAGTATGGTAGCTGCTGCCAATGCCTCAAGCATCGGTGCACGCCCCGGTATCTTGCGGTAGCCATGTCGGGCAATGGAGTCGCCTGTGGTATCTATAAATAGCTCTGCACGGTTGCCCTTCCAAAACAGGTGTATCACAGCACCCTTTAGCTCTGCACCGGTGTCCGGTCGCTTGCTCGTTTTGCGCAGCATACGGTCTACTATAGCATCCTTCACACGCAGGTTGGCAAACATGCTGTTGTTGATGGTATCATTAAAGACATTGCTGGTGATGGAGAAGTAGCCATCTTCCTTTAGCAGCTCTTCCCATGGGTAGCTGAACACGGCATCATATACCTCATCGGCATTCTCTGCCTCAAAGCTCTTGATGCTGTATAGCACCTGACTGGCACAGCGCAAACTAAGGTTCAGCTTGATGCACTCATTGATAGATGCATTGATGCGGACACCCGTAATAAAGGTGTCTTCTATGGTAAAGCCCAGCTCCGTTACCTCTTGCTCTACATAGGGAGCAAGACGCTTATTACAAGTAATGGTAACGGGAGCTTTGATGTTGTAAAAAGACATATTAACCGTAAAGGTAGTGCAGGGTGTGGGATAGTTGCTAATAAATATCCAATAGTTCATATAACATATTTGCCAGTTACTGTATCTTGTACCTATGGAGAGACCATATAAAGGACGTGCTATCATCACCGACCACTATGGCAATATAGATGTGGTGATACCTGCTAAGCAGCAAATACTGATGATGCTATTTCTTGGCTTTTGGCTGTGTGGTTGGCTAGTGGGTGAAGGCTTTGCATTGGGTGTTTTGTTGGGCTTGACCTCTTTTGGCGGCGGCGAGATATTTGTCAGTTTGTTTTTAGCCGTATGGCTGATAGGCTGGACACTGGGCGGACTGTTCATTATGCGCATATTCTTTTGGATGCTGCTGGGCAAAGAGGTGATAACGCTAGGACAGGGCAGGCTGACCATCAACAAAAAAGGATTGCTGTTCTCCAAGCCTAAGACCTATGACATCAATGAAGTGAAAGGGCTACGTGTGCAAGAGACCGCTACCATAGGCGGATATACGACGAGTAGACGAAGTGTTTTGATGAACAACGGTACCATCCAGTTCGACTATGGGATGAAGACCATAAAGTTTGGCAACGGACTAGAAGTAGCAGAAGGCAAGCATATACTCCTAGAGCTTAAGCGTAAGGGCTACCTCTACGACCGCAATTTTGACGGGCAAGCACCTAGCCATTTTTATTAGACACTGTTTTGTAAAACCTAGGTAATACCTTTCTGGCTTGACATTGCCATGTTACTAAAGTGTATGTCTTGTATTAACTTATAGCCATAACCAAAACCATAGCCTTATGAAAAAGAGTTTGCTTGTATTGAGTTCTTTGCTGTTAGCTGTACAGCTGTTTGCACAGAATACGGTGACCGTAGGTAAGGATGAACTGTTGTTTGAAAAAGCATATATGCTACATAGCTTGGTACGATACCCCTTGTATCTAGATGACGAAATAGAGGACTATAGAGATAGTATACCCGCCCGAGCAGAACTAGCAGCGGAAATCAAAGAGACCATTCTTGATGAGGCGTATGAGTACTATGAGGAGTTGATAGATAGTTTCCCTCGGTCTAAGCTGAAGTATAGAACGCTGAATAACATGGGGGCTATAGAGTTAGCATTGGACTATAATGAAGATGCACTGAAAACTTACAAGCAGATACTTGATAGCAAGGCTGATGATAAGGAAGACGGAGGTGTGGGTGAAGGGATAATGGCAGAACCCTATGCTAACTATAAGAACCGTGCAGCCAGAGTTATCGCGTCCATATATCTGGAAGATAGTAACTATACTGAAGCACTAAAATATTTAGACCTTACCCAAAAGTACCCTTACCGTCATTTTTGTGGTAATGAGTATGCTGCAAATGATATATACATGGCAAGGCAGTATGCCAGATGTTATGTAGGGCTCGGACAGTATGATAGTGCTATAAGTAAACTTGTGCCACATTTGATAGAGAACGGACTGGCTAGTAACAGCTCTGCAGTAGACATATTGTATAAGGTGCTGTTGAAGAAGTATACAAAGAGTGAATTAAAGAAGAAGCTTCACGATGCCTTTGAAAACTATTATACGGAGACCATAATGGATAGTGATGACGAGGATAAGAAGTACTACTACGTAATGTTCTTAGGGCATAAGCTATATATAGACATGTGGGGGCTTTACTACTTAGATACTCAACCTGCTGATAAGGTAGAAGATAAGATAAAGAATAAGTATACTTCATTAAGACTATATAGGCTCTTGAATGGAGAGGTTAAGGTCGGCTCATAGTAGCAATAGAGTTGTAACTTACACCCTCATACTTAGTGATGATGAAAGACTACTTCCAAAGCTTTAATATATTCTCTGCATCAGAGCTGGATGACTTTATTAAGCTCTTTGAGCCGCGTAAGCTGAGTAAAGGAGATGTGTTTGTAAGAGAAGGCGAAGTCTGCAAAGAGATAGCTTTTATTGTTTCGGGTATCTTCCGCTCTTACTTTACTTCTGATGATGGTGTTGATAAGACCTACTGTTTCCGTTTTGCAGGGCAGATGATAGCACCTTATTCCGCCTTCATTACAGGAGAGGCAAGTGTAGAGACCATGCAGGCCATTACAGAAGCAGAGCTACTGTCTGTAAAAAAGTCTAAAATAGAAGGGCTGATAGACACCGACCCTAAGTGGATAAAATTCTTAAAGCTACATGCAGAGTATGAGTATCTGGAATTGGAAAAGCGATACTTACAATTACAAAGAGACTCAGCAGCGCAGCGTTATCAAAAGCTAATAGAAGACCAGCCTGAATACATTCAGCAGATACCACTGCAATATCTTGCTTCTTATCTGGGCATTACCCAAAGGCACCTTAGCCGTATAAGGAAAGAGCTCGTTTTTTAGACATTTGTCCTTTCTAGCTACTTTGTGTGATTCTAATTTTGGGGTATATATAACTCAGAAGAGATGCAAAAGAAAGTACTCGTCGTTAACGGACATCCATATGATAAAAGCTATGTATCCGCCTTGTTCAAAACCTTTGTGGATAATATAGACACAAACAAGTTCAGCGTGAAGACTCTGGAGCTGGGCAAAATGAAGTTTGACCCCGTGTTGCGCTATGGCTATTCTGAAAGAATGAAGGCGGATAAGGATATAGAGCTATCGCAAGAGTTGCTGGGCTGGGCAGACCATATCGTATTCTTTTACCCCGTATGGTGGGCATCTATGCCTGCATTGCTCAAAGGGTGGCTTGATAGGGTGCTGACACCGGGCTTTGCCTACAATGTAAAAGGGTTAAAGACCATCAAGCACCTAAAAGGGCGAACGGCACAACTGTTCCTGACATCAGACGGACCTGCATGGTATGAACGCTTGATACCCAACTCGCCTATAAGACTAATGAGGCGATATATACTAGGCTTCTGCGGAATAAAAGTGGTGAAGTCTGACATACTAGGGCTAATGGCACATGCCAATAGAGAAAACGCCAGAAAGAAGTTCATAGACAAAGTGGCACGTGCTGCTGTGAATATGAAGTAAATGGAGGCATTTGGCTCTCATCGTACCCTTGTTGATGTAATAAGTATAAAAAATAAAATTTGATTTGCTACTTCTTTATTTGTAAAGATGCCTGTTTATAGG
>CAZPDA010000223.1:0-4849 GCA_964585115.1 uncultured Flavipsychrobacter sp. | reverse complement strand
ATTGTGTATATTTGTTATTTTAAATGAGCCTTCAATATCATACACTAACTCACATTCCACTAGCAGATATAGCGGCTACTTTCAATCAAGCTTTTGCTGACTACCACGTTAAGCTAAGTATTACGGAGGAGCGTTTGGTTTGGAAGATAAAGGCAGAAGGTATAGACCTAAGCCTTTCTACAGGTGTATATGACAATAAACAAATGGTAGGGTTTATACTCCATGCTACGGAGGAGCGAAACGGGCAAAAGTTAGTCTATAATGGTGGCACGGGTGTCATTCCCGCTTATCGTGGTAAGCAGCTGGTACAGGGTATGTACGGTTCTATACAACCTTTAATGAAGGATAGGAGAGTTGATGCTTTGGTCTTGGAATGTATCACACAGAACATTCCTGCTATTAAGACCTATCAACGTTTAGGCTTTGTAATAAAGCGAGAGTTGAATTGTTATAAAGGTGTGCCTGATGGTGAAATAGCTCATACTATAGTACAAACACAGTCATTAGGCTTTTTAGAAGATAGTGAAGCCTTTTGCGATACAGAGCCTACGTGGCAACATACAAATAATGCTATCCGCAGAGCACCTGAAGAACATCAAATATTTACTATAGAAAAGAATGGCGCTGTTGTTGCCTATGCCGTGTATTATCCTGCCTCATTAAGAATAAAGCAGTTGGCAGTACATAAAGATTACAGAAGACAAGGTATGGCTACCAGCTTACTACAATATTTGAAACAACAGTCTGGTGAGCTGACCTTTACTAATGTAGATAGTGAGTGCGTGTCTCTTAATGCTTTGCTTACTGGTAGAAACATGGATAACTTTGTTCAGCAATATGAGATGTGGAAACAAGACACGGATTTCTAGGGAACAAGGTGAGAACAATAGGGCTGTAATTTGTTCCCGCTGAGAACAAAAAGAAACAAAAGAGAACAACTCTATTTCTTAATTCATTGATATTCAATATCCATATTCTACCCCTCCCCTTATAGGGAACAAACGGGAACAATTGGAAACAAAAAGCCCCTCACCACCGGGTTGGCAAGGGGCTGTATATAAGCAGTTCTTTATGTTATTACATCATTTGCTCAGGTAGCGTATAGGTTCTGCCTTTGTTTTGCTCTTTTAGCCAGTCCATTAGTGGCTGGAAGTACTCAAGCATAGCTTTTGCATTAAGGTCGTCGCCGGTGCTTTCTTTTAGCACTACACGCCAGTCTTTACTAGCACCAGGGTAAGTGATGCTTTTCAGGAAATCACCAATACCAGTTTGTCCATAGTAGTTGGTAGCACGTGGGTCTTGCTTCAAGATGTTCTTAGCTATGTGGTTGTGTAGTTGGTATAGTATAGCGTAAGACAATGCATAGTCGTAGTACTGTGCAGCATCGTTGATGATGTGCGTTTTAGTAGCAGCATCACAATATTCTTCGCCACGGTCGCTCGGTGGTACGATACCTTGGTATTGCTTCACTAGTGCCCACCATTTTTGGTTGAACTGGTCGGCAGGAAGGTTGTCTACGTATATTGCCTTCTCGAAGTTGCTCATAGTACCGCAAGAGAAGAACATGAATACAACAGAGTTCATAGCCTCTTTCATTAGGCTTTGTACATCATTGGTCTGTACGTTTGAGTCTACCAAGCCACGACCAACAAGGTAAGGCTTTTGCATAGCAGCCATACCCATCATACTACCAATAGCCTCGTGATAAGCACGGTTGGCACCGCCACGTAGTAATGGTGGTACGTCAGGGTTAGTATACGTCATGTAGTAGTAAATATGACCAAGCTCGTGGTTAACGGTCTCCCACCACTCAGAGTTTGGCTCTACACTCATCAGGCTACGTACGTCATTCTTTAGGTCCATATGCCAAGCAGATGCATGGTTGTTCTTCTTCACACTGCTATCAGCAGGGTAAGGGTACAGGCTAGACTTAGTATAGAATGTTTGAGGTAGTGCAGGGAAGCCGATGCTGGTATACAAGCTCTCTCCTTCTTTCACTATCCACTCGGCAGACTTCTGAGCCAATACCGCATTGATGTCTAAACCATCAACAGTAACGGCAGCACTCCAGTCTTGCCCCCAACGGTTTGGTAGCCAGTGTGCGGGCAGATATTCAGGTACGTCTGCACCATACTTCTGAGCCATCTCGTAGCGCATCCAAGTGTGTAGCTCACGATATAGCGGGTACATATCTTTCATCAGAGAGCCCATGGTCTGCATCATCTCGTCGGTACTCATATCGTACTCGCTCACTTGGTATGTGAAGTAATCGTTGTAGCCAAGAGCTTGTACTGTCTTATTACGCAGGTCGCGCTGTTTCACAAGACCGTCTTTTAATGTTGGCCCTACCGCTTTACTAGCCGTCCATGCAGCAAGACGCTTATCAAGGTCCTTCTCTGTTTTAAGGATACCATCGATGTCATTGGTACTAACAGGCTTGCCAGCTATCATATACTGAAATCCGAATAGCTTTTGGTTCTGGTCTACCTCTACAGCTATGCGCTCTTTTACCACATCAGGTATGGTCTGTGGGTTGTTTGCAGCAGCATATAGGATAGCCTCTAGTTGCTTTACTTGTAGGTCGGTCAGCTTGTCTTTGCTTTCCATATACTTCTTAGCATTCTCAATGTTCTCCTTACTACCGGTGAACTTGGCCATATCTTCACTAGCTTGCTTGGCAGCATTAGCTATTGTGGTATCGCCTTCTACTATTTGTGTGTTAGCCTTCCACTCAGCCTCGCTGGCCTTGTAGTATAGGTCTACAAACTCTGTAGTGTACTGGTCAATGAATGCTTGTGCCTCGTCTTGTATCTTCTGGTTGTTACCTCCGCCATCGCAAGAGTAGAAGAAGACAGCACTCAGCAGTGTTAATGTTGCTATCAGTTTTCTCATGTTATATTGTGTTTTTGCGTTGTTATTTAGTGTTGCTCAATGTATTGGTATAGTCTATCAGTAGTTGTGCAAACTTATCTACATTTTCTAAGCTTATCTCCTCGGGCAGGTCTAGCACATCATGATAGTATGGCTTAGTGCCATGCGTATAGATAAAGAATGCCGGCACGCCTTCTTTGCTAAAGAAGTAATGGTCGCTATTGGAGGTACGCTCACGTTTGCGCACTTTGGTCATGTAGTTGCCTGCATCGTTCAGCTTGTCCATAATGGCAAACTCTGGCTCGTGTGCTTCTCCATTCACTACTGTTATACCATTAGTTGCCTCACCTGTCATATCCAGATTTACTAAAAAGCGTATCTGCTGTAGCGGGAATAGCGGATTGTATACATAATGCTTAGACCCCAACAAGCCTGCTTCTTCACCACTGAATAGCATAAATGCTACAGAATAGCGCTGTGGGTGCTTGGCAAAATACTCGGCAAGGTAGAGTACTAGTGATGTGCCACTGGCATTATCATTAGCCCCTGCAAACAGTGCGTCTTTACCCATGCGCCCAAGATGGTCGTAGTGGGCAGAGAACACGATAAAACTATCAGGAACTTCTGTACCCGGTACGTAGCCTATCACGTTCTTAGCATTGTACTCTTGCACGAAGCGTGTGTCTACAGTGGCTTCTACTTTTTTTATTTGCTTAGGCAGTACCGTGTCTTCTACATAGAAGATGGTCGGTGCTACTCTATCCATATTGGCGGTCCATATCATCTTGCCATGCTTTGGAACAAGGTATAGTGCTTCGGGCAATTGATGTGCAAAGTTGCGAATGCCTAGCCTTAAATGCTTGACAGGTGTATCTGCATTTTTCAGGAAGTAAGCATTGCCCTTCTGTACAGCTTGTAGTGCTTTGTAATAGCTCACGCTATCTGTTGCATTACCTAGGTCTAAGGTCTCTACACGCATCTTGCCCTTATGCCATTCGCTGCTGGCTGCGTGTACTATAAAGTCTTTGCCGGGTGTAAGCTTATGGTGTTTGTTGTTGATGGTAAGACTTACCTCTCCCGGAAAGGTATTGATAGGGAAAGTGTATTTCTGAAAGTAAGAACTGCCTACTTTCTCTACCCCGAATGACTTGAACTGACCAGCTATATACTGGGCAGCTATCTCGCCTCCGTTGAAGACATATCCGCGCCCATGCATAGACGGACTAGCGAGTGTGTCAATGTGTTTGTGAATGGTAGTTTTGACATCTTGTGCGTGCGCGAAGAATGATAATAGCGTGCATGCCGCAGTAGCAATGATAGATCTGTTCATGAGCAATGTAGTACTTGAAGAGCCTTAAAAGTACAAATTGACATTTGCAATCTATCACCCTAAAGGGTGTATTTATAAGAAAAGCTAATGTGTTAGTCGTGCCACTTCTTCACGATAAGTGAAGAGTTAGTACCACCAAACCCGAATGAGTTGGACAAGAATAGGTCGAACTCTTGTTTTAAGGTTTCGGGTATGATGTTGATCTTAGCAGAATGCTCATCGGGGTTCTCGAAGTTGATATTCGGCGCCATGAAGTTGTTCTGCATCATAAGCATAGAATACACGATCTCACTAGCACCCGCCATCCAACATTCGTGACCCGTAAGCGACTTGGTAGAGCTAACAGGTACTTTGCCGCCAAATACTTCATGTATCGCCTCGGCCTCCATACCATCACCCGCAGGCGTGCTGGTAGCATGTGCGTTGATGTATTGTATCAGTTTAGGGTCGATGTCAGCAGCCTTTAGCGCACGACCAATAGAGTGTACCTGCCCTGCAACACTAGGGTTAGATATATGCTGCCCGTTAGAAGAGAAGCCATAACCCAATACCTCTGCCAATATGGATGCCCCGCGAGCTTGTGCGGACTCTAAGCTTTCAAATATTACCGTTGCTGCACAACCACACGGTACAAGTCCGACGCGATCT
>CAZPDA010000222.1:0-4850 GCA_964585115.1 uncultured Flavipsychrobacter sp. | reverse complement strand
ATTTAATAGCATTGCAGGTACAAAGTTCCTCTGTTTATATAACTTAAACTCAAAATACTACCTACTTATGTTAGATCAATTATTTGAAATAGTACAGCAGAATGCACAAGCAGATGTTGTAGAAAACAGCAATGTGCCTGACGAGAAGAACGAATTAGTAATGAATGAAGCCAGTAGCACTATTATGAATAGCCTTCAGCAGCTAATAGCTCAGGGAAAAACAGACCAAGTAGCCGCATTAGCAAATGACGGTCAAGACGGTAGCGAAGCTATGGGCTTTATTTCCGGTAATTTCATTGAAAATGTATCACAAAAATTTGGCATCGATAAGAATGTAGCAAGTAGCATTGCAGCATCTATTTTGCCTAAAATATTGGGGTCATTCTTTGGTAAAGCTAAAGACCCTAATGATAGCAGCTTTAATATACAAGACATAATAGGCTCACTTACATCAGGCAATAACGGTCTATCTCAAGGAAATATGCAAGATACAGTTAGCTCACTTGGTGCTAAATTTGGGTTGGATAAAGACAAGGATGGAGATGTAGACCTAAGCGATGTCATGGGAATGTTCAAGTAAGATAATAGGTTATATATAACTGTAAGGGTTGAGTTTTAATACTCAGCCTTTATTTTTTATCCCACCTTATAGCATAGCTTAGGTAAAAGTTATAATCGAATATTGTGTTCTTATCACCTTTACCATAGCCAGCTACATAAGATGGAGGCAGTTCTTCAAATGCTTTAGGGTTAACTAAAAACTTCCCTCTGATATTCCAGCCTAAGAATATGTTCTTCAATACCTCTACCCTTACCCCTCCGGTCACTTCTATCCAATGCGCTGAAAAACTAGTACCGGCAATTGTACCTGAACTATTCCCCCAAGTGCTATCTATTATCGTATAAGTAGCATCATCCCTATTGATAAAAGCTGCCCCATACCTAAGACCGATGAACACCATATCCCAATCATTAGGAGCATCACGTTTCAGCATACTCTTATCAAAACCTACTCTGAAGAAAGTATTGCTACTATTATATTTTAAATGCTCTTGGTCATACTCTGCTCCTCCAAAGCCAAACTCGAGGTCAATGAACAGGTCATTCTTCCAGTAGTAGTCTAGCTGAAGCTCGTAACCCGTACGTTCACTTTGCAAAGCATTTATAGCAATATTGGGTAGGTCAACCCCAATACGGAACTGCCTTAAAGCATCTTTACCAGTATGTTTTTCACTATTGGTAGAGTCTGCATCTTGTGCTATAGAGAGTAACGGCACAAACAGCAAAATGCTAATAAAATATCTGAACATGCTCTGCATTTGCATCCGTATTTACCTCTGTATTAATTATTCTTACTGAATCTATATTATAGTTTGTTGTTGTTATGTCTTTCAGCGAATAGAAATAGGTATAACCACAAGCTGTAGATATGAATTGCAGTTGTCGTTCGTAGTAGAATGTGACCGTATCAATTGGTGTAGTAATAGCAGAATCAGGCCATATATATATACGAGCACTGTCAGCTATAGTAGATAATAGTGAAGTGAAAGTATTTGCCTCAACACCATCAGCCATTACCCCTATTGTATCAACAAGCCCTACTACAGCATTGGGTAGATTAACCAATACTCCTGCACTACCTGTATCTGCGGGTACATAGGTTTTAAAGGTAAGAGATACAGTTTTAGGCTCTAAGCAAGGGTCTTCTATGCGCTCACAAGACTGAAAAGCTACTATTACGCATAGCAACAATGTAAAAACACTTATGGTCCTGATAATACTAGTCATGTAATGTTGCAAGTATTCTGTCTATATCACCTATTAAAGTATCAATTTGCTTTTTGACCACTTTTTTGTCCTTATCATCATGGATAGCAGAGCTGGTTTTAGAAGTAAGTAACTCTTCTTCAAGGTTACCTATCTTACCATTGAGGTCTTCAATAGACTGCCTTTGCTGCACAATGGTCTGTTGCAGCTTTTTGTTTTCTGCTTGTAATGCTGTATACTTTTTAAGCAACAGCTCCAGCTTATCGTTCAGCAGGTCTAACTCTTGCATGCTATTCTCTTATTTGTGCTTGTAGCTGCTTGGTATATGCTTCTATAAGCTTGGTCATGCTCTTATCTATTTCCTTATCGGTAAGTGTACGGTCAGGAAGCTGGAACATATAATTCAAAGCAAACGACTTCTTATCCTTACCTAGCTTTTCACTCTCAAATATATCAAACAAGCCATAAGACTGTAATGCTGATATGTTCAAGTTGTTAGTTATGCGCTCTACTTCATTGTAAGTAACCTGCTTATCTAAAACCAAAGAAAGGTCTCTATACACAACAGGGTATTTAGGCACTTCTTGATACTTGATATTGTTGCTTTCAGCAGCTGTTAACCAATTGCTCCAAACAATGGACACATAATATACCGGTTGTTTTATATCAAACCTGGTCAATGTCTTTGCATCTACTTCCGTAATTATGCAAAGCGGTTGTTTCTTCCAGCTATACTTTACCGCACCTTCATCATATGCGACCTTTACTTTGTTGATACCAAAGTTTGAAAGCATATTCTGTACCAAACCTTTCAAGTAATATATATCTGTCTTTTGCTCCTTAGTATTCCAAGTAGTAGATGCAATATTGCCTGTTAGATATAGTGCTAATTGCTCTTCTTCATAATACTTACCCTCAGAGTTTGTATATATCTTACCAAACTCATATAGGGCAAGGTCTGTACTCTTTCTATTACAGTTATACTGTATCACCTCTAGCCCACTCTCCAACATAGATGGTCTTAATACATCCAGTTCGCTACTCAAACTGTTAAGCATTTTCACCATATCCGTCCTGTCAGGATAGTAAGCACTATTTACTATAGAGTTCGTTACTATCTCGTGAAAGCCTACACTGCTCAACATGTTCGCCATATCGTTCTTTGCCTTTCTGTCGTTTAGCATAGGTCTGTTTAGCGAGATATTGAGGCGCGATGGTATCTCAATATTATCAAGGCCATCTATTCTTAGTATTTCTTCCACCACATCTGCAGCTTGTAGCACATCAGGCTTGTTGGTAGGCACTTTTAGTATCAGTCCTTCTTCGTCCTCATCGTCTATTACAAAGTCTAATGCAAGCAATATGTCTTTTATAGACTCGCTGCTATATTCCTTACCACTTAGCTTTTTGATATAGTTATATGTAACATGTACTTCAGCAGGCACTATTTCTTGCTCATACTTATCTAGGATATCTGAAGCTATTCTACCCCCAGCTACTTCTACCATAAGAGTTGCCGCACGCTTAAGTGCAGGCTCAAGTAAGTTAATGTCTACCCCTTTCTCAAAATGCGTAGCAGCATCTGTACGCAGGTCATGATGCATAGATGTGCGCCTCACAAACGTTGGGTGGAAGTACGCACTCTCAATAAACACACTTGTAGTAGCTTCTGTAACACCACTACCTAAACCTCCGAACACACCTGCTATACACATACCACCTTTGCTATCACATATCATCAGGTCATTGTGGTTCAGCTTTCTTTCTTCTTCATCTAGCGTAACGAATGCTGTATCCTGCTCTAAGAATTGAACATTTATCTCGTTGTTCGTTATCTTATCTATATCAAATGCATGTAGCGGCTGGCCAAACTCATGTAGTACATAGTTTGTTACGTCAACTACGTTATTTATCGAACGCACTCCTATTACTTCCAGCTTCTTTTTTAGCCAATCAGGTGATGGTCCTATTTTAAGGTCAGTAACACTTACGCCAATATATCTAGGGCAAGCTTCATTTGCCTTTATATTAACTGTAACTTCTACTATGTCACCTTCAGCATCAGGCATATTAGTAGGAGGTAATATCACTTCATACTTCTCTCCTCTATGGTGTGTGAGGTATGCACATACATCTCTAGCTACACCTATATGGCTCATAGCATCAGACCTGTTAGGTGTTAAGCCTATATGTATCGCATGGTCAGGGTCGGGTAAGTTATAGTGTTTCTTAGCAGGTGTACCTACATGGTCGCTATGGCTTAGTACTATAATACCATCATGGCTAGCTCCTACTCCAATTTCATCTTCTGCACACAGCATACCATAACTGGCTACTCCTCTTATCTTAGCTTTCTTTATTTTGAAGGGCTCACCATCGGTCGGATAGATAGTAGTGCCTACAGGTGCTACTACTACTTTCTGCCCTTGTGCAACGTTTGGTGCTCCACATACAATACTCAACGGTTCTTCAGCCCCTATATCTACAGTGGTAAGCTTTAATTTATCTGCATCAGGATGCTGCTCACAAGTCAGCACCTTACCTATTACTAATCCTTCAAGGCTACCTTTTACCGCTTCTACCATATCTGTACCTTCTACTTCAAGACCTATTGAAGTAAGAATATCACATAGCTCATCAAGAGGTAAACGTTCCGGCAAATAGTGCATTAGCCACCTGTAAGAAATCGTCATTTGTCTTAAAAATTTGCGTAAAGATAAAACCGATTATAGCAAATAGCATGATTATAAAGAAATACATTGGAATATCTTTTGCTCACAGAGTAATTGTTAACTAATTGTGCGTAAATTTGTATATCTAAAAGTTGGTGTGGATATGATATGGATAACCCATTATATATATGGAACAAACCATAAGAATTGGTCAGTTAGGGTCTAAAAACTTTTGTACTCTATTTTCTTAATTCCTTCGAATTTTCAATTTACATTCGTCTTCCTCGTGGCTACTTAATGTTCTCGTAACTTGGAGATAACTTTTAGGACACATTCTCTTAACGTTACAATTTCGTAGTTCAAGAGTGATAGACCATCAACTATTATTTGACACTTTAAGTATGTGCTAAC
>CAZPDA010000221.1:0-4859 GCA_964585115.1 uncultured Flavipsychrobacter sp. | reverse complement strand
GAGGATCATTCTATTAGTTATGAGCCAGGGTTTACGAGTACTACTAATTTGATGCCTGATGCGAGCAATCCAAATTCATGGTCATTGAATGGTAGAGCGTTACAGATTTCAGGTAATGACAAAGATATAGATGGTAATGCTAGGGTAGATCAGCGTACGAACGGTGTGCCTGATATAGGCGCATATGAGTTTGATCCGTCAGTGGCACCACCATTAGCTACAGCGACCCCTGCAACAGCAGTACCAGGTCAGACCCAGACGTTTGAGTTTGGTGGTAATCAAGTAGCACAAATAGACTGGAGTAATAATTTATATACATCACCGGTAGAGGTACGTCAGTACAGTGGTGATTTGGGAGTAGGTATAACGACTCAGAGTCCGAACAGTTACATGTACTTCCATACTGATGTTAAGCCAACGGGAGCGGGTAGCACATATAGCTATGATGTAGATGTTGATTATATGGATATCTGGTTAGGTACGATTGGAACGGAAGGTAACTTGAAGTTAGCACAACGTTTCAACGGAAGTCCATGGACGGTATATAATGGTAATGGAAGTAGTGTAAATACAGGTAATGATATATTGAGTGCACCGTCGATGATCACCTTTGGTAGTTTTACCGGAGTTGAGAACGGAGAGATCTTCAGTGCCTATGTTAAGTCTCTAGGAAAGACAGTGTTCTGTTTTGGAGATTCTACGGAGTTGTCAGCAGAGTACGGTAGTAGTGCACCTGCAGATGGTTATCAGTGGTATTTGAATAATACCATTATACCTGGAGCTACGAATAAGACATACAAGGTAACTCAACCCGGAGATTACACAGTAGTGATCACAGTTGGCAGCAAGTCAGCGGAGAGTATTCCTGTAACGATAACAGCAGTAGCGCCACCGATGGCATTGGTTAATGCAAACGGACCGTTGACGTACTGTACTGGTAGTAATTTGGTATTGAGTACAGGTCAGAATCCAGGGTTGACATATCAGTGGAAGTTGAACGGAACTGATATCAATGGAGCTACGAACTTTAGTTACAGTGTACAACAGTCGGGTAATTATGAGGTAGAAGTAACGAACATCGGATGTTCGTCTACATCACAGATTACACCGATCACATCAGGTCCATTGACGGTAGATCTTGGAGCAGATACAAGTTTCTGTGAGATTAAGAATGTACCATTGGTATTGGATGCGGGCTACCCTGGAGCTAAGTATACCTGGAGTACAGGAGATACGACACAGACGATCAATCCAAGTCAATCGGGTGATTATGTTGTAACTGTAGACGGTGGTCCTAACTGTATGGCGACGGATACGATTACAGTGAATATAGATCCGCTACCGAGTGCTAAGGGAATCTCTTATGTTAAGACGGGAAGTAGCTATACATTCAGTCCGAGTGGAGCACAGAATGTGACAAGCTACTTATGGATTTTCAGTGATGGCGCTACGAGTACGAATCAGGTGGTAACGCGTCAGGTAAATGATCCGAGCTTACATGTTAAATTGGTAATGTTCAATGCATGTGGAGCAGATACGTTACAGATTGGTTTCCCGGTAAGTGTAGGTCAGATAGGAGAAGAGGTATTGATATCTTTGTATCCGAATCCTGCGAGGGATCAGGTAACGATATCGATCAGTGGAGATGTTAAGATCAGTGATGTAAGCGTTATCAATGGTGTAGGTCAGGTGATGTATCAAAATGAGGATATTAAGGTAGGCAGTGAGTTGAGTGTAGATGTAAGAGGCTATGCGAATGGTCACTATATGTTACGCGCGACTACGGAAGATGGTCGTGTATTGAGCAAGCCTTTCAATGTAGTGAGATAATAGTTTACTAATAGAATAAACCATATACAGGTGCACTTTTTAGTGCGCCTGTATTGTTTTTAAGACATTGCTAAAGATGTGTGTTGATAATGATATAGTAAAATCATATTTGCATAATAGTGTCTATTTCAAGCATAATTATTAGTTTGCTACTTGTTTCTAAACTAATATGTGTTGATGAAGAGTATATTGGTAGTTGAAGATGATAACTCTGTAGCCTCACTTATCGTACGTAGCTTGACAGAGGAAGGTTATAATGTAAGCTTAGCACCTGATGGTCAATTTGCATGGGATATGCTTAATCAGTCTACTTTTGACCTTATAATATTGGATATAATGCTTCCTAAGATCAATGGTTTGGAACTATGCAAAATGATAAGGAATACTGGTATAGGGTCACAAATATTAATGCTCACAGCTTTAGGTAGTACTCAGAACATAGTTTCGGGTTTGGATAGTGGTGCAGACGATTATTTGGTAAAGCCATATAAGCTAGAAGAACTATTGGCTAGAGTAAGGAGTATGATACGAAGAGGTTCTACATCACCAACCACATCTTCTGACGACGACCCTTTAAGCTTTGAAGACTTGACATTAGATGTAAAAGAGAAGATGGCTACCCGAGCAGGGAATAAAATAGCATTGACCGCTACTGAATATCGTTTACTAGAATACCTGTTAAAGAACAAAAAGCGAGTATTGTCGCGTGTAGATATATTAGAAAGTGTATGGGGGGTAGATTTTGATATGAATACTAAGGTGGTAGATGTATATGTTAATTACCTGAGAAAGAAAATAGACAATGGGTTTGACCAAAAACTTATACATACTGTAATCGGTATGGGTTATATACTAAAAACAGAGTAAGCTATTGAAGATACAGTATAGAATATTGCTTGTTTTTTCTGTGTTTACAGTATGTATTGTACTGTTTGCAAATGTGCTCGAGTATTACTTTGTGAATCAGAATACGTTTGAGGATTTTTATAAGCGATTGGAGATACGTGCGATAGTAGCAGCAAGGGCGAAGTTTGAAGAAGAGAATTTGAGTAAAACAGCTTATGAAGATATACGTAAGCAACACTTAGAAAAGCTACCTGAGGAGAATGAGGTGTTTGTTACAGTAGTGGAAGAGGATACCCGCTTAGTTGCCGATACTGTAATGTTTAATGAAGAGTTTTTATCTACTGCAATATTACGAGGACAGTCACGGTATAGAGATGGAGATAACTTCTATCTGGCACATTTGTATACAAATCCCTCAAGCCAGCCAGAAAATCATATTGTTGTATTATCTGCAAAGAATGAGTTTATAGGTAACTATCTGAATAATTTAAAGCGAGTTATTCTTATAACATTAGTACTTACACTTATTGTTTCTATTGTAATAGGTGTGTGGGTCACCAACTTGATACTAAAACCTATACGTGCTATAACAATAGGTATGAGAAATATTACTGCTAATAAGTTGCACTTAAGGCTAGAAGCTAAAGATGGTAGTGATGAGATATCTGACCTCGCTGGTACATTCAATGATATGTTAGATAGATTAGAGATAGCATTTGAGTCGCAAAAGAATTTTATTAGCAATGCTTCTCATGAGCTCAATACTCCACTTACGACGATAATTGGAGAATCAGAATATACGCTTGCTAAACAGAGGAGCGTGGATACTTATCAAGAGTCATTAAAGGCGATTTTATCTCAAGCAGAAAGGTTGAAAAGTATTACTACAAGTTTATTATATATAGCACAAACAGGGTTTGGAGGTGATGTTGAAGAGTTTGTAGACATGCGTGTAGATGAGGCTGTATTCGCTGCAAAGAATGTTGTAGATAGCATTATCCCAGAAAACCATGTCCACATTAATCTGGATCTACTGCCGGAGGATGATAACCAGCTTATTGTAAAAGGTAATCAACAGTTATTAGAAACCGCATTTGTAAATGTAATAAGTAATGGTTGTAAGTATTCCGATAATGGAAAGGTAAACGTTATTATAGCTGCTACAGATAAGAATGTTGTTGTCATTATTGAGGACTTTGGTATAGGTATACCAAAAAAGGAAATAGCCCAAGTATTCGATCCTTTCTTCAGAGCATCAAACACCAGAGGTATTGATGGATATGGTATAGGGCTGCCTTTATCTCGTAATATAATAAGATTGCATGATGGAGAGCTACTTATATTCTCGGAGGTGAATAAAGGAACAAAGATCAAGATAATCTTGCCTGTTTCTGCTAGAATAAGGTAAGAGTTCTTACTCTATTCTTACATTCTTTTTAAAGTATTATTACTGGATACAAGCTAATTTCTAATGTAGCTACAACATATTTGTGAAAAGATGTGTTATGGCTAGGAATGTGTTAATACCGACGGATTTTACAATAAGATCACTCACTGCTATACAAGCGCTTATGGAGAATGAGCGCGGTAATGAGGTGAATATAGTGCTGCTACATATCCTGGATCTGGAATATGATATAATCGAGTTGTTATTCATAAATCAGTTTGTAAAACCTTACAGCTTGATCTCTGACGAATTTAACGAAGCATGTGAGGTACTGAAGAAAAAGCATCAATCAAGATTACTGGCACTAAAAATTCGTTTTGCCTATAATGATGGGAAAGCATACTTACGCAATGTATTAGAGTCTGAAGGTATAGATGAGATTATATTACCTGAAGCAATTGAGTTAGAATTGCCATCTAAAAGAAGTGTGCCTATGGTGAAAGTATTGAAAAGTTTAGGGTATCCTGTTTATTGTATACCTGAAGAAAAGATATCAGAGAACTATTCTGTATTGAGTGCACTGAATGTACGGGTAATAAAAGCATATTAAGAGATGTTGTTGAGGAGTAATATACCGTTAAAGTATATAGCAGGTAAGATCAAGTCTGGCCTTATTGCTGTGAGCCTATACTCTGTTGTGATTGCTATTGTTTATCATAATTTTCATATAACACGTATCACTATCCCTATAGCAGTGCCGATGGTTTTAGGTACTGTGATCTCACTATTATTAGGG
>CAZPDA010000220.1:0-4865 GCA_964585115.1 uncultured Flavipsychrobacter sp. | reverse complement strand
TGTCAGGAGTGCGAATAAGCCTAATATGATGTCTAAGAAATCACTCATAGCGTTATGAAATTTTAGACTGCACGATGAGATCTAATTCTGCTTGAGAGGGCAGCCAAGGAGATAGCACTTTTTTAAGGTGTTCATTGGCTCTATTTAGTGCGTCGGTTGCTCTACCTTCGACACATGTACCTTTATACTGCTTGCAGTTACTTTCCTCCGCTCCTACTGTCTTTGCAGCACGGATTATTATTTCCAGGGATTGTTCACTTATGTATGGCATGATTAAGCAGCTTTTTTATTGGTGAACAAATACTCTTTTAGGTCTGATTCTATGTCGTGGCGACAAGTACCATCTAAATACTGCTCGTATGTCTGCGTACATTCAACAATACGTTCATTACTCATGCCTTCGTTATATATGAAAGGGCATGCAAAGCGTCCTAATTCTTCTAACCATGCAGAGAAATCGTCATGATTAACCACAGTTGTATCGCAAGAATCTTGATTAGGATAGAAATGATCTACTTCGATACATTTTTCTTTGACGCGCCACTCTTCTATAATTAAGTAGCCTTTCATTTCGTCAATAAGTGTTAGATTTGCCATAAGAATTGATTTGATACTTTGTTATTAAATCCGGGCTCGGTGCTTCCATCACTGAGCCTTTTTATTTTCGTAGTACTTTCTCCGACTGCTTTTACCTTGTGCTCTCAACTCCTTTATCTTACTCCCCTTAGTGGGGGCAGGAGAAGAATCTCCCGCCGTTTGCTGTCGTAATATGTTGTCAATTGCTTGGGCTGACTGGAGCATGGTATCACGCATCCTTTCCAACTCACTTTTATCTATCATTACTCCACTCATGCCTTAGTCATTGAATTGTGCTAAATAGTTTCGGATGTCTAACACAACATCCTCATCCATTACTTTACCAGCAATTGCGCTGTATAGTGTAGTATGTGATCTACCAGTTCCCTCAGATGCAGCTTTTCTTTTCCCGTGACCTGTCATTACACGTTGAAGCTTGTCTCGTTCTTCAATTGTTAACTGAGGTACAACCTCTCTTCCATAAACTGCGTCTAAATTGTTTCTATTCATTTTCGATTATTAGTATATTTGAATAATGCTTTGTCGCTTTGGTTTTCCAAATGTAAAACGCATTTTCCAATTGGCAAAGTTTTTGCATACTTTTATTTTCCACTTTATCAAAAAACATGGAAATCGGAAAAAGAACAGAACCAGACGCTTACCGCATCGCTATAGAATTATATGCGAAAGAACACAAGCTTACAATGAAGGAAGTGTCCTCAAAGCTTGGTATGTCGCGGCAAAACCTGAATTACCACCTTAGAAAAAAGGCTTTAGACAAAGACTTCAAAGAGAAGGTATATAACAAATTAGGTATTCGTATTCCGAATAATGACGACACGGAAAACGAAATGGAAAATATAAACATTGCTATTACTCATGAAAACAAGAATGTATCAACTAGATCATTATTAAACATTTTTGGGAAAATCAGAGACCTATTCTCTGATGATGTAAGTGGACAATTAGCTGAACAGAAGCGCAGTAATGCGGAGAAGCAGTTACAGCTTCAATATATGATAACTGATAAAATGAATGAGTATGAACAAAAATTAGAAGAGAAAGACAAACGTATTGCAGAACTAGAAGCAGAGATTTTGCGATTAACGGAAAATCACTAGATTTGACAATCGAAAAATGATTTTACACACATGACAAACCACCATTATTATTAATCAACCAAAAAATGGGTGAAAACACCCTTGTACGCGAACATAAATACTACCTATATTTATGCACCCCAAATTTATTACCTGACTATGGATCTTTTGAATGAATGCACAGCTCTAGTTTACAAGATATTCGTCCCACTAACTTTTATACTGATAGTGTGGAAAGGAAGATCTGTAGTTATGTCTGTCAAACGGAAAAAAAGAGAGCTTACTCAGCTTCGTGAAGAGGAAAAAGTTATTGACAAATCAATGGATATATTAAGGAACTCTTAAGAAGTCTTTCATCCATTGCTCATCCTTATATTTATACAATACAATTCCTGAAACAATAGCTATTACAGTCAATATCATTTCATTTAACTGAAACTTACCCGGACTATAAAATAGCTCATCCATCAAATTATTATACGCTAATACAAGAAATACGCCTGATACTATTGAAGTTATCGGGCGTATGTATATTGATACAATTACAAAGACATATACTGCAAACGTTAGGACGCCTATTGCTTCAAATAACTCGAACGGAATGAAGTTACCCCTCATTAAAGGAGAAATGTATGTAACGAACGGTAAAACTACAAAATGAGGCACATCTAGCCACTTTACCTTTGGCCTCCCGCTTAACCCAATATTATAACCGAGGTATGCTAATGAAATAAATAGCGACACCGCAATAAATACCACATCATTACTCTCAAACTTGTAAGGCATGAATAATGTTTCATCTATTACGTTTAGCAGCATCAAACAAAGAAAATTGATAGCAGCTGCACGAGTGTAAACATTAAGCTTCATATAAAAGCTACTGGCGGCCATCATTACCCAACATAATGTCACAGCTAAAAAGTACCAATTGCTTGCTATAGGTTGAAACCCTTCTCCATCACCTGTAGGATATACCGCTGTTAAATGCCTAAACAGCATGTTTAACAAATAGGTAAAAATAAGCAGAGTACTGATTGGGCTCCATTCAAAGGCCCTCAATAC
This sequence comes from uncultured Flavipsychrobacter sp., assembly GCA_964585115.1. Classification (GTDB taxonomy): domain Bacteria; phylum Bacteroidota; class Bacteroidia; order Chitinophagales; family Chitinophagaceae; genus UBA5543. The sequence goes on along the minus strand of CAZPDA010000220.1, from coordinate 2,127 downwards.
TCTGCTATAAATATATTTTGCTAACAATCTCATTAGGTTGTTGGGCGAGTTGGTCTAGGTCCTGAATAAGGGTTTAGTCCGTAGTCTTTATATGTACCACCAGTCCCTTCTTTTATTTGCATCTCATTAGGTACTTGCCCGCCAGTTGGAACATGTATTGTTATAGTCGGTTTACTCCCGCTCTCTGGAGTACTGTCAATTGTCTGAAACGTACCCGGATTATTAGACACAAGGTCATCCCAAAGTTCGTCTACATAATCAACACCATCTAGTCCCATTATGGTAACGTAGGTGTTGGCGGTGGGGGTGTAATCGGCGAAAAATTGATCCATTGTTTTACTGTTTAGGTTATGAATAATTACTAACGAAGGTAATTAATATGATTTGTAAAAAACTAGCCGTAACAATCGAATAACTTCCAATATCTAAAAATGGGCTATATTTACCGTTCCAAGTTAGTGAAGGTTTGCTATTTGGAAAAGTAACTATGAAGATTTCATTTATAACAGCAATTGTAATTATATCAATTACACTATTATCATGCCAAAAAGAGAAACAAGGGCAATGTGTGTATGACGTTACCTATGTGGAGCTTAAAGGCGGAGTAGAATGCAATAGGAGTTCATCAGGTTTTATTGATGTCCCCTGTAGCAGTAAGGGATATAAAGAATACTATGAGGACACCATATCAAGGAGCGGATGCAGCTGTACCGTTTCAGGACCATGTTACGTAATACAACGTTATAGCGTAAGCAAAAAGTACTGATCTATGGGTATTGAAAAAAACAAAGAGCTGTCCAATGGGGTAACCGGTAGATTCTTAGAAGCTATGAGAGATATCATATCTAAGAACGTCAACGGGGTAACTAACAGGAGATTGTTTGGTGAACGAATTGGGGAGTATCAACAGAACTTTTCAAAAATGGAACGCGGAGAGAGATCTCCTACAATAGAAAGTCTATGCAAACTGTGTACTGAGTTTGGATATAGTGCGGAATGGTTGTTATTAGGATTAGGTGAAAAAGAACCGGCAGGGATTAATAACACTTCAATGGATTTGCTGTTGAAACGAGTTGATGAGTTAACAAATAGAGTAAATGTTGTCGAAAAGCAAGTCAATACGAATAGTAGGAAGCCAGTAACGAAGCGGGTTAAAGAGGCATCCAAGCGTTAACACTACCGTTAACAATGAAGTAAAATAGTACTAAAACTAGAATATTCTAAAAATCAAAACACGCTGTGGGCGCGGTTTACAGAAATACGACATGTAACACACTCTCCCTCATAATCAGGGGGTCCAAGGTTCAAGTCCTTGTGGGACCACAGACAACAAAAGGGTTTCAGACGATACAAGTTTGAAACCCTTTTTTATTCTCAGCATTATTTATTCTGCATTAAATACGCTTGGTTAACTACTTGTTAATTGCAAACTTAACAACATCACATATTACGAAACTTCGTATGTTAGCATCACCAAAACAATAAATAAAAACACTTATGCCGATCTACGATGTTAAAACATCCCTTATCAATGAGGGCACTGAAGGTATTGAGCGCATGATGATAAAGGTAACTCTACTGAAGGGTGTACCTGGCTCAGAGTTCATTAAAACATTTCCTTTCTTAGAAGATAGACGCAACTATCGCATACTTAAAGCGATATCAGAAGAAGTATACCCCAAAAAGAAAAGGTCTTATTTAGGCATTGGGTTCAACTCTTATGAATATATCAACTATATCAAATTCTACTCTACATATAAAACATTCCCAATAGTTAAAGGAGACCAAATAGTTCTACATTTTGATAATGGAGAACATATTGAATTCAACTTAGAATACCAGAGCAAAAGTGAGGGCAATTGCATGACCAACATCTGTCCAATAAGTGATATTGACCTAGACTTTCTTGCTACAAACAGAGTTGAATACTGGGAGATTGTCAACAATAATGACCAAAAACTAACCGGTGGTTTTTGCTATCAAGAGAATAACAGACAATATATGTCAGAAAAAAGTGGCCAAGACCTGTTCAGAAAGATGGCCGAAGAGATCATTTTAGCCAAAAAGAGTTTTTTTAATGTTTTACACTAAACAATAAAGGCCCATCCTATAACAAATATCTATAAT
>CAZPDA010000219.1:0-4871 GCA_964585115.1 uncultured Flavipsychrobacter sp. | reverse complement strand
TAGTAAGGGCTGCTTTTTAGCAGCCCTTTTTTAATCCTTATAGTCTTTCATTTTGTCTTTTAGTGCAGTTTTATAAACAGCTAAGCAACGTTTCCTAGCCTCACTATGGTCTACTATAGGTTTTGTGTAGGTAAACTCTTCAAAATCTGGCACCCACTTTCGTATGTATTTCAGTTCAGGATCGAATTTCTTTGTTTGCAGATATGGGTTGAAAACTCTAAAATATGGTGCAGCATCGCATCCGCTGCCAGCTGCCCATTGCCAGCCACCATTGTTAGAGGCAAGGTCATAGTCTAATAGTTTTTTAGCAAAGTATGCTTCGCCCCAACGCCAATCTATAAGTAGATCTTTGGTAAGGAAACTAGCTACGATCATTCTTACACGGTTGTGCATATAGCCTGTTTCGTTCAGCTCCCTCATTCCTGCATCTACTATGGGATATCCAGTTTCCCCTTTACACCATTGCTTGAATTCTTGCTCATCGTTACGCCACTCTATATTATCATATTCCTTCTTGAACGCCTCTGAAACAACATCAGGAAAGTGCCATAATATCATCTGGTAGAACTCACGCCATATCAATTCATTAAGTAGCTTTTCACTAATAGCCATAGACTTGGCTGTTAGTTTTCTTATGCTTATAGTACCAAAGCGAAGGTGTACGCTTAATCGTGTAGTGCCTCTTACTGATGGTATATCTCTGGTGTTCTTATAATCTTTTGCAATGCTTTTATCTAGTTCAGGGTCTACTACATTATAGTCAATATATTCAAAGCCAATGTCATCAATGGAAGGCAACGGTAGCGGATCTGTTTTCAGCAAGTTGTCAAAATACTTTTCAGTTGGGTATGGCTTTAGGTAAAAGTCATTTAGCTTCTGCTTCCACTTTTTGCTATAAGGAGTATATACGGTATATGGGCTACCATCATCTTTTAACACCTCATCTTTTTGAAAGATGACCTGGTCTTTGTATTTGAAAAAGCGTACATCATTCGTTAATAAGTAGTCTGCTATTTCTTTATCTCTTTCATTAGCATAAGGCTCGTAGTCGGTATTGGTATATACGGCACCTACATCATATTCAGAGCAGAGCTTCTTATATGCCTCCTGCGGTGTGGTGTATAATACATATAATGAGCTGCCTAGCTGTTTCAGCTCTTTTTGTAGCTCTTTTAAGGTATCGTGTATGAAGGCAACACGTTTATCTTTTTTATCTTCGAGGTCGTTAAGGATATTGGTATCAAAAATAAAAATAGGTAGTACAGGGTTATCACTCTTTAGTGCGTGATACAAGCCTGCATTATCATCAAGACGCAGGTCGCGTCTGAACCAGAATATGGAAACTTTTTGAGCCATTATTATAAAACATTATCGCATAAGTTATTGTTCGGCTGTTGTCGCTATAATTTAGTGCGCTATTCTTATAAATTTTATTTTGTTTTGTAGAAAATGAGCGAGGCCAATATGCCCATGGAGCAAAAAAAGAAAATAGAGCTATCTATAGTAGTACCGGTGTTCAATGAAGAGCAGATCATTGAACAACTGGTGCAGAGAATGGTGGACGCAGCTAAGAGCATTACAGATAGTTACGAGATAATATTTGTGAACGATGGTAGTAAAGACTCTACTCTTTTTCAGCTCAGAGAGCATTGTAAAGAAGACCCTCATTTACACTATATACATTTCTCTCGCAATTTTGGCCATCAGATAGCTATTACTGCAGGTATGGATCATGCACGTGGTGAAGCCATAGTTACAATAGATGGCGACCTGCAAGACCCGCCGGAGCTGATACCCGAAATGTATCAGCAATATAAGGATGGCTATAAGGTGGTATATGCTAAGCGTAGCAAGCGTAAAGGGGAAAGCTTCTTCAAGCTGTTTACTGCAAAGTTGTTCTATAGATTGATGGCACGTTTGGTGTCTTTTGAGATACCATTGGATGTAGGTGATTTCAGGTTGATAAGCCGTGATGTATTGGATTACCTGAAGGAAATGAAAGAATATGATAAGTACATACGTGGGCAGATAGCATGGCTGGGCTTTAATAGTACTTATGTAATGTTTGAGCGTGATGAAAGAAAATTCGGGAAGACCAATTACCCATTCAAAAAGATGTTGCGCCTTGCATTCAATGGTATAACTGCATTTTCTGACTCTCCGCTAAAAATAGCTACCAACCTTGGCTTTATAGTTTGTATCATTTCATTCTTTATAGGTGTGTATGCACTATATGGCTACTTCTGGGGAGAGAATACCTTGCCGGGTTGGGCATCTACTATCATTAGTATTACCTTCTTAGGTGGTGTACAGCTACTATCGCTGGGTATCATTGGTGAGTATATCAGCAGGATAATAAATAATGTACGTAAGCGACCCCTATACGTAATAGACCATACTACAATGGATAAAAAAGAAAAAGCCGGCGAATAAGCCGGCTTTTTTTATAGTAGTTCTTTTATTGCTTTTACTAGTTCTGTACGTGTTATCGGTACTCCTTTTATCTTGTTGTACCCTACTGCATCTACCAAGTATTTATCTCTGATGATCTTGATCAATTGACCATTATTGATCTCAGGTATCAATACTTTCTTATAGTTCTTAATGATATCGCCAAGATTACTTGGGAAAGGACGTAGGTAGCGAATATGTGCATGCGCTACAGAAGCACCTTCGTTCAATAGCTCTGCCACAGCACTCTTAATAGCACCATAGGTAGAACCCCACCCTAGCACTAGTACGTCACCACTTTCAGGACCTGCATCCAGCTCTTGTTGTGGTATATGGTCAGCTATCTTGTTCACCTTTGCTTCTCTGGTCAATATCATGAACTGGTGGTTCTCAGGGTCGTAAGATACATTACCGGTAATGTCTTCCTTCTCCAATCCACCAATACGATGCTCTAACCCGGCAGTACCCGGCACAGCCCAAGGTCTTACAAAGTTCTCATCACGCTTATATGGCATGAATTGCTCTTCAGCGTCATATTGTTTGAAGCTAACCTCTATTGGATTTAGGTCGGCACTCTGCGGGTAACGCCATGGCTCTGCACCATTAGCTATATATCCGTCACTTAGGAATATGACCGGGGTCATATGTTGTAGTGATATACGAGTAGCCTCATACACTGCTTCAAAACAGTCGCTAGGCGTAGCTGCTGCAACCACAGGCATAGGGCATTCCCCGTTTCTGCCGTAGTATGCTTGTAATAGGTCACTCTGCTCTGTTTTGGTAGGCAAACCTGTAGATGGTCCACCACGTTGTATGTTCACTATCAATAGCGGTATCTCTAGCATTACTGCCAGACCCATAGCTTCTGTTTTCAGTGCCATACCGGGTCCTGATGTAGTGGTAACACCAAGGCTACCGCCATATGCAGCACCTATAGCAGCAGAGATACCTGCTATCTCATCCTCAGCTTGGAAGGTACGGATGTTGAAGTTCTTATACTTAGATAGCTCGTGTAGTATATCTGATGCAGGAGTAATAGGATAAGTACCTAAGAATATCGGTAACCCTGATTTCTGTCCTGCTGCTACTATACCGTATGATAGCGCTGTATTACCTGTAATGCTTCTGTACTCGCCTGCGGGTAGTGAAGCCTTCTCTACTCTATATCTGGTAGTGAATGCCTCAATAGTATCACCGTAGTTATATCCTGCTTGTAGTGCTTTAAGGTTGCTCTCCAGTACATCGGCCTTTTTACCAAACTTCTCTTTTAAGAAGTTCTGTGTACTCACCATATCTCTATTGTAGAGCCAGTACAAGAAGCCAAGTACAAACATGTTTTTAGAACGATCCTTTTCCTTCACACCCATCTTTATCTCGCTAAGTGCCTCGCGGGTAAGCTTCGTAACATCTATCTGATATACTTGGTAACCTGTTAGCGACTCATTTTCCAATGGGTTATCCCCATCTTCATAGTTCGCTAATCTTAAGTTCTTAGTATCAAAACCTGCTGTATTAGCTATGATGATGCCACCTGGCTTTAGCGTAGCTATATTCACTTTCAATGCCGCAGCATTCATAGCTACCAGCACGTCACAGCTATCGCCGGGTGTAAATACCGGATTGCTGGAAAACCTCAACTGGAAACCACTCACACCGGGTAGCGTACCTAATGGAGCACGTATTTCTGCAGGGAAGTCAGGGAAGGTAGAAAGGTCATTCCCTATCAACGCTGTATTGTTTGTAAACTGTGTGCCGGTAAGTTGCATACCATCACCACTATCCCCGGCAAACTTGATCACAACATCTTCTATTATCTTAGTCGGTATGGTCATAATATATTAAAACTTCGCAAAGTTAGTCATTTTATAGCGTATCTGCCTGTATTTATAACATCGTATTTATTGTCTCTATACTCATATTATGAGTGCTGAAATAGTTAAAAAACATGGAAATCACGCAAATGGGGTGGTGTATAATTCTATAATCTTCCGTCAATTAGTGTAGGTTTGTTGTTATATTAATTTACACAATGCGATTTCAAATAATATATATCCTTTTTCTTATACTTGGTGTTACTCATTTTGCACATGCACAGTCGCCTCTGCAAGATGAGAAAGAACCACGTATTTTGATATTACTTGATGGCTCATCAAGTATGTTGCAGCAATGGACAGATGATGAACAGCGTTTTTCTGTAGCATCACGCATCATTACAGATCTGATGGATAGCATCTATAGTGTAAATGATCAGGTAGAATTTGCTTTAAGAGTATATGGTCACCAAACTCACGCAAAGGATAAGAACTGTTATGATACCAAGAAAGAGGTGATGTTTAGTAAGAACAACCTTACCCAGATGTCTCTTAGGCTAGCTGCATTGCACCCACTTGGAGTCTCTCCTATCGCATTGTCATTAGAGC
>CAZPDA010000218.1:2410-4903 GCA_964585115.1 uncultured Flavipsychrobacter sp. | reverse complement strand
TGCCATAGTCCAGATGGTCGTAGTGATCGTGAGACATGATGATGGCATCTATCTTCGGTAGCTTCTCTATCTCTATTGGCAAACCATTAGAGTAGCGCGACTTACCCAGCCATGGATGCGGTGCAGGCACATCGCCAAACATAGGGTCTAGCAATATTTTCTTACCCGCTATTTCCAACAAGAATGCCGAGTGACCAAACCATGTAAGCCTTGTAATAGAATCGGGTTTCAGTTCGATGTCCATAGAGTCTATACGCTGCACGTCGAACTTAGTGCTTGGCTGACGGTCGGGGTCGCTTTTGAATTGCTTGTAGATAAGTGAAGGGAAATCCTTTAACCCGACTTCCATTTCAGATGGTATTTGGTTGATGAACTTACCATCCTCGTAATGGTCTGTAGTAGCGTATTGCAATTGTTGTTCCTTAGTGGGCTTGCCACCAAACTGCGGACTGGTATTAACGAATATCAGCGTTATACCTACTAAAATTAAAATGACGCTAAGAATGCTTATGCCTATCATCTTGAGTGCTTTCTTTATCAAAACTAAAAGATTACAAAGAAGCCCTGAACTGGATAGCCCAAGGCTTCGCCGTTATGAATTACTACAAAGAAAAATTCTGTTTTATCATATCTCTGAACGATGCATCGTCCATAGTTGCGCGTGCACTAAGTAGTTGCTCAGCATCCTCACCTGCACGGTAGCGTAGTTGGTCTTTACCATCCGTTGCGGCACCGTATATCACTGCCGCAGTCATGTCTGGAGTGTTGCCGCCACCTGCTGCTATACGGTCTTCAAAACCTTTCATAATAGCTGCGATAAACTCATTGTAGTCTGTTAGCTCTTCTTTGTGTTGGAAGTCTAGAGAACGACCTGCAAAGTCTGTTTTTACACCGCCTGGCTCTACTACTTTTATCTTCACCCCTACTTGTGCCAGCTCGTACTGCAACGACTCTGTTAGCCCCTCTACGGCAAACTTAGTAGCATGGTATAGCGAGAATACAGGGAATGCCATTCTACCACCTACCGATGATATGTTGATGATCATGCCGCTTTTCTCTTTTCTCATATGGGGTAGTACAGCTTGCGTTACGGCTAGTAGTCCAAATACATTTACATCAAATTGACGTTTGATGGTTTCCTCACTCATACTCTCAAAAGTGCCTGCCAAGCCATAGCCTGCATTGTTTATCAATACATCTATCTTGCCATATTGGTCAATAGCCTGCTGTACGGCACTAGTTATTGTAGCTTTGTCCTGCACGTCCAGTTTAGTTACCAAAACATTGTCCAGTTTGGTAAGTGCTTCTTCTTTTTCAGGCGTACGCATGGTGGCTACTACGTTCCATCCTTTTTCGTGAAATAGTTCTGCGGTAGCTCTACCAATACCGCTGCTAGCTCCTGTTATTAATACTGTCTTTTGCATGATTGCTTTTTAGTTATTGTTATTAGTATTTTGATTGTAGTTCTTAGTTTACTTCTTGCATTTGGCGCACCTGTTTCAATACCATTTTCTTTGGTATCAATGGAGCTACCGCCATCATTATTTTGTTGGCAAATCCCAGTCCTGATATTACGTTCAGCTTGCCTGCCATCATACCTTCATAGCCATCTTTTGCTACGCTGTGCGCACTAGCTGTGTTCTTGAACATCACGGTCTTATCCATACCCGATACGCTGCCGAATTTTGTTTCCGTAGCACCCGGTAGTAATGCGGTTACCGTTACGTTGGTATCGTGTAGCTCTTCTGCTATGGCATTGCTGAAAGAGGTTACATAAGCTTTAGTAGCATAGTATACCGCTTGTAGCGGACCAGGTAGTAACGATGCGGTAGATGATACATTAAGCACTTTACCGCTGTTGCGTTTTACAAAGTCGGGTAGAAAGTAGCGGGTTAAAGCTGTTAGTGCAACAATGTTCAAGTTGATCATGGCAAGGTCTTGCGTCCAGTCACGCTCGTGGAATTTACCCAAGCCACCAAAGCCAGCATTGTTGATTAGGTAGTCCACTTCAATACCTGCTTGCTTCACCTCATCATACACCTCTTTTGGTGCATTGGGTTGGCCAAGGTCTTTAGTGATGGTCGTTACTTTTATATTGTGTGCTTGTTCCAGCTCTTGTTTCAGAGCCGATAGTTTATCACCACTACGGGCAACCATTACAAGGTTGCCACCAGCTTGTGCATGTATGCGAGCCAGTTCTTCGCCTATGCCCGAAGATGCCCCTGTAATTAATGCTGTTTTGCTCATTGGTTTATCTTTTATAGTTGTTGTCCTGTTTAGGTACGGGTATTGGTATCAATTGTTTCTTAGGTTGCGGTGTCAGCTGTTCCAACACTCTTTGTATCTGCTTTCTCACTTTGGCTAACTTGCTCATTATTATCATTTTATTAAGTGATTACTTACTTACATTGTTGGGCAAAAAAATAGACTACAAGTCATATTTCTTTAATAGTGCTTCTATTATCTCTTTTTTGTTGGCAGGTTCGTGCAATA
>CAZPDA010000218.1:0-2310 GCA_964585115.1 uncultured Flavipsychrobacter sp. | reverse complement strand
TATTTCTTTAATAGTGCTTCTATTATCTCTTTTTTGTTGGCAGGTTCGTGCAATAGTATTGCCGTAGCCGCACCGTCTAAGAACATCAATACCAGCTCCGCTTCCGCCGCAGGGTCGTCATACTTCAGTTTGCTGAAAGCATCGGTAAGTACCAACCTTATCGGTTCCATCTTTTTTGAATCGTATTCATTGGTCTGCCACTTCAGCGCATAGGTCAGTCGCCATACCTTATACTCTTGCTCCGTTATCTGTAGCGGCATAGAGAGCGTTTTGCGTATCACCTCCTTAGGGTCTGTGCTCATCACTATGTCCGCCATTATACCCTTCATCCGCTCTGCTGCAACACATTTGATGGCTGCCAGCAAACCCTCCTTATTCTCAAAATGACGGAAGATCAAGGCCTCAGACACACCTGCCTGTTTCGCTATTTTGCTGGTAGATACGGCGTGGTATCCCTGAGTAGCAAAAAGCTCTAAGGCGGTAAGCATGATATTTTCTTGTTTCTCTGTCATTCTGTATGTGAGTAATTACTTACAAAGGTAATGGTGTTTTTCATATCACCAAATTTTTATTTAATAAAAAATGCAACCTAATGGTTGCATTTTTAGAGTGTTCTGATATATGGTTTATTCCATATTGGTATGAATATCTTGTAACATGCTCATTAATGTTGTTAAGTCTTCTTTATCTAAAAGAATATAATTTCCATCTTTGGGACCCTCATCAACATCATGTATGGCTATGTAAGCGAAACCTTCAGGGGTCATATAACAGCTTAGCGCGTTATCTTGCTCGTCTGATAATACTATTCTAGATGCCATTTTATTTGTTTTAAACTGAAAAAAGATTGTCTTGTTACTTCAGCAAAACAAATTTAGTAAAAACATACATTAAGGAGTTGTGTAGTAAATAATAGCGTCCCAATATTTTTCCACAGTCGGTTCACTGTTAAATATTTCCGTTTCGCTGATTATCATTTGCACTACCTATATAATTTTTATCCCTTTGTGTAAAGTTTAGCGCAATGCGATTTTTAAAAATAGCCATAGGGTTGTTGCTCTCATCGGCGGCAGCACAAGCTCAAGTCACTATCACAGACCTCGACGGTCTGCTGCAATATGCTGACAAGAACAGCCCGCAGGCAAGGCAGATACTACTGCAACCACAGCTGGCAAAGCAAGAAAAGATTGCCACTTCCTCTACATTCTACCCAAAGGTAAGTGCATTTGGTACGGGCGATTATTATCCCATACTGGCTACACAATTGATACCTGCCGAAGCATTGGGTGGTCCCGCAGGGCAATTTTATAAGGTGCAATTTGGGTTGCCTTATATATTCACCGCAGGGGCAGAGGTGAGTATGCCCATCATAGACCTGAGCAATTGGGCAAAGCTCTCCAAAGCAAAGTCTACCTACGAGCAAAAGAAGTGGACCGGTGAGAAAGACTTGGAAACACTGCACTTGCAACTGATACAAGCCTATTACCAAACACTGGTAACGGAAGAAGTATTGGTACTGAATGAAGAGAACGAAGAGACTGCTACGGAGCTACTACGCATCATGACGGATAGGGATGCACAAGGCGTGGTAAACCCCGCCGACTTCAACCGTACTAAGAACCTAGTGCTAGATGTGAAGAGTACGCGCATAGGCTACACCAGCCAAATGCAGCAGAACGTTAGCAACCTTAATAGTATACTAGGTACGGACACCATAATACTAAATGAAGAGTTGAGCGATTTCAACTGGCCTGTGCTACACACTGCGGGAGATATCACTACGCGCCCGGCATGGCAGGAGGCACTTTGGAAGGTTCGCACATCGGAGTTGGCATTGAAGCAAAGCCAATACGATGGTATGCCTAAGCTATCATTAGCAGCACGCTATACGTATAACATGCAGACCAACTTTGAACCTAATTTTCAGAACGTTGAGTTTGATGTTGCCAATGTGAATCTGAAGTTGAACATGCCATTGTTTCAGGGCAACTTTTATCGCTCGTCTAAGAAGATAAGCAAGCTGCAATTGCAGTCGGCACAGTTGGAGCAAGACCGTATTGCCGCAACGCTTACCAAGCAGCAGCAAGATTGGTTGTATCAATACCAAGCGGCATATGATAAGCACATCGTACTGAAAGAAAAAGTAGCAACATCGGCAGAGAACCTACGCATCGCCAAGCTGAGCATATCAGAGGGCATCATGGAGTTCGATGAGTTCAACAATATTTTCATAGAATACAACAAGGCAAGAATGGAGTACTTACAAAACCTTGCCAACGGAATACTATATCATCTATTAAGCACACAAAA
>CAZPDA010000217.1:0-5067 GCA_964585115.1 uncultured Flavipsychrobacter sp. | reverse complement strand
TTGTATTTTCTAAAACTATCATTATCTAGATACCATGTATTGTAGTGTACATTAGTAAACTGTTCGTCTTCATATGAAATCGAAAAGTCATCCTCAATTTCTATTACAGAATCGCTAATATTTTTAATATCTGCAGTAATTGTATGTATAGATTCAAACCCAAAATCATAGTTTAAACCCATATTAAAACTGTCATAAACTTGATATACTGTGTCATAGCTAGCTTTTATGGTCAGTTGAATTGGAACATTGCTTTGTTGAGCAAAAGAATAGCTAACAGACAATAATATTATAAGTACAGATAGGACTAGTCTCATAATCATGGAATATCTACCCAAAGTAAGAAACCTCATTTAGTATACATAATAACTACTAAAACCTTAATTTACTTTCACAAAAGCAACTCCATTGAAAAACTTCTCTCGCAAACAATTCATAAAGTTGGGTACACTGGCAGGCTCTGCACTAATACTGGATGCCTGTGGTGTCAATACAAATAATAACAGTAATACGAATACTTCAGCTAAAGACACAATTAGTACTACGGATACAAGCATTCTGCCTACAGCCCAACCCGACATTAAACTGGACCTTGTAGATAAGAATAATGCACGATATGATGCACTTCGCTTAGGATTCAATAAGCGAATAGATAAATATCCAGAATCCATTGCCGTATGTACCACTACTGAAGAAGTAGCTGTTGCTGTGCAGTATGCCAAACAGAAGAACTTACCTATAGCCGTTAAAAGTGGTGGGCACAGTATGGAAGGCTTTTCTTGTAATGACGAAGGGTTGGTCATCAACCTTTCTAATATGAACAACATAGAGTTCATAGAAGGTGATAAGTTGAAGGTTGGTCCGGGATGTATTCTTAGTCAGCTATACGATACTATACTACCTAAAGGGTTGATACTACCTGCAGGTTCTTGTGGTACAGTTGGTCTAGGAGGTTTGACACTTGGGGGCGGATATGGACTATTCTCACGTAAATATGGACTTACTTGCGACCACCTACTAGAAGCCACTATGGTAGATGGAGAAGGAAACATACATAATACTAATGACAACCCTGAACTGCTTTGGGCACTAAAAGGAGGAGGTACAGGCAACTACGGAATAGTTAGCGAAATGGTTTTCTCAACACATAAAGCACCTCCTACCCTACAAGCTTATTACTTAAAAGCTCGTAGCCTTACAGCAGAAAAAGCTACTAAGATATTAGAACACTGGATGAGCATAACACCTCATATGCCTGCATCATGCTTCTCAGGCTTTGTGCTGAATGGACACACACTCAATATACTCATCACTAATTATGACAGAAAAGCCATAGCCGAACTACAACCATTGATAGACGACCTTAGTACTTCTGTAGACCAAGTAAGGAACTCTAAATGGGGAACACTGGGTAAGATGCTTACCAACTATTATGGTAGAGAAGAGCCGCTCAACTTCCGCAATTCTTCAGCAGGTTTCTTTAATGGTTTTAGTGATGTACAGCCTTATATAACAGAGGTGTTTGAGAAAACCATGAACACCTCGGGTATGATATATCAGGTAAACACCATGGGTGGAATGATAAAAGACAGTTCTTTTGAGGAGGGTTCATCTTATGCACACCGACAGTATGATTTTGTTTCCGAGCTACAAGGATATTGGGAAGGAGCAGCTAAAGGCAATAGCATAGCTACAACAACATCTGAGATACTAGACATAACGGAAGCTAACGGTATCAATACTCAGTATGTGAACTATTGCAGCCTTGAATTTGAAAACTGGGAGCAAGCTTATTATGGCAACCATTACAGTAGACTACAAGCTATAAAACGCCAATACGACCCTAATAATAACATCAGGCATCCGCAAAGTATACGTGTATAAACTTAAGTAGTGTAGAATAGTGCTGCCTTATCTATAAAAGACTCAAAGCAGGCATCTACCTTTTCTGCATGTTTAAATGAAGTAGAGAATGGTGCTACATGAGAGTAAGGGAAGTTGTGGTCATCAATATCTACGCTGATGTTTATATCTCTGTATCTTCCATTCAGAGTGTTTTGCACCTCTACAGGAGGGATAACTGTATCTTTCTTTAAGGTTACTACCTTCATCTTGTTTTCCAATTCCTTAAGCCTACGCTCTCGTTCATCAGCAAAGTGATGATACAGCAACATGGTCTTAAAGTATTGTTCTCCTTTATGCTTATCACTCATATAATGAGCTAGCCGCTCCTCGCCTGCAAAATCCTTATTCACCATCTTAGCAAAATAGTCATGGAGTTTTTGCCCTGCATTATAGTCTAGTATATACCTTGAAGAAGGATACATTCTATCCATAGTAGTGCCACCACAAAATCCGAACAACTTAGCATCGGATAGCAACCTGTCAGGGTCAGCCATTAGCAGTAATAGGGAGAAGTACACACCTATAGAATAACCAAAGAGGTCTAAGGGAGCATCGTGCTTCAGTCCGTTCACGTTACCTTCTCTTATACTCTCTATAAGACTTGTAACATCCATATAGGTCTGCAGACCAGACCAGAAGAAACGTTGAGGATGTATCTCTAAACGCGTACTGATAGCAGCATTGACAAATGATGTGTGTAAATTACTGTGCTGTCTTCTACTATCGGCAACCAGTGCCATATGCCGAGCGTTAGACCACTCTTCAGGAGCACGGTTCATATGAAATGCGATAGGGAAAAGAACAACAGCCCTACCCGTCTTTTTAGCTAAAGCATACGCCCAAGGCATATACTTATCCCACTTCTTCTCATTAAGGCCATGTAGTAATATTATAGTACCCGTGTTACGACCATTACTCGTAACTATAGGATATTTAAAGCTTCTATTACTATCTATTACATGGTCTTTAATATCAAGCGATGGATAACTAGTAGTATCCACAGAAGCATCCGTATTTTCAAAACGGGTTTGATGGAGCTCACAAATATGGTCGCCCCACCCCGGTAATACAGACACTCCTGCAGAAATAAAAGACTTCCAACTTATATCTATGCCCAAGTCAGGCAATTGCTTATCTACCTCTTTCTCAATAGCACTACTTAGGTGCTCATATATCTCGTAATAGTGCAATGTCTATATTCTCCCTTTCTTTATTTCCTCTACTACAGAAGGGTCTAATAGTGTACTCGTGTCGCCCAGCTTTTCAGTTTCCCCTTCAGCTATTTTCCTCAATATGCGGCGCATTATCTTACCACTTCTTGTCTTTGGCAAGCCAGAAACGAACTGTATCTTATCCGGCTTAGCTATAGGCCCGATGATACGTGTAACCGTTTGCGTAATATCCTGACGAGTTAGGTTCTCATCTCCATGAGGGTGGTCAAATATGACATAAGCATAGATACCTTGCCCTTTTATATCGTGAGGGTAACCCACTATTGCACTTTCTATCACTCCTGCGTGCATATTTATAGCATTCTCCACCTCGGCAGTACCTATACGGTGTCCGCTTACATTCAGTACATCATCTACACGTCCTGTTATTCTATAATTACCATCTTCGTCTCTATAGCAACCGTCTCCTGTGAAGTACATATCCTCATAGGTAGCAAAATAGGTTGTTCTGCAACGCTCATGGTCTCCGTAAGTAGTACGTATAATAGATGGCCAAGGGTGCTTGATGCATAAGTTACCGCTAACATCATTACCCTCTATCTCTTTACCATTCTCATCTACCAATATTGGCTGTATACCTGGTAACGGTAGTGTAGCATATGTTGGCTTTGAAGGTGTTACTCCCGCCATGTTCGATATCATGATACCACCAGTCTCTGTTTGCCACCAAGTATCTACTATCGGGCATTTTTTCTTTCCTATATGCTCGTGCATCCATTGCCAAGCCTCATCATTTATTGGCTCACCTACAGAACCCAGCACTTTCAGGCTACTCAAATCATGACCATGTATTGGACCAAGACCATAACCCATTAAGCTACGAATGGCAGTAGGTGCCGTGTATAGTATGTTTACTTTGTATTTATCTACAATGTTCCAGAAACGCCCTGCATCAGGCCATGTAGGTATACCCTCAAACATCATTGTGGTAGCACCTGCACATAGCGGACCATATAGAATATAACTGTGTCCTGTTATCCAACCTATGTCTGCGGTACAGAAGTGAATATCGCCTTGCTCGTATTGGAAGACATTTACAAAAGAGTAAGTAGTGTACACCATATACCCACCGCAGGTATGTACTACTCCTTTTGGCTTACCCGTAGAGCCTGAAGTATATAGTATAAACAATGGGTCTTCAGCATCCATCTCTTCAGCCGGGCAATCAGGGTTACCCATGGTCTCTACTTTCTTTATCTCATCTTCCCACCACACATCTCTGCCTTTTATCATACTTACAGGTGTATGCGTATGGGTAAGCACTATTACACGCTCTACAAAACGGCACTGCACCAATGCATCATCTATTACATTCTTAAGCGGAATTTCTTTAGCTCCTCTTGATGCACCATCACAAGTAATGATATACTTGGCCTGAGCATCTTGTAATCTATCTGCAATACTCTGAGCACTAAAACCACCAAATATTACGGAATGTATAGCACCTATACGAGCACAGGCAAGCACTGCTATAGCCAGCTCAGGCACCATACCCATATATATGCATACACGATCACCTTTGGTAACACCGTTGTTCTTAAGCACATTGGCAAACTGTACAACCTTTTGATGAAGGTCTCTGTAGGTCAGAACTCGATGATGTTCTTCAGGGTCATTCGGTTCCCATATCAACGCGGGAGTATTACCCAAAAGTCCAAGATGTCTATCAAGACAGTTCTCAGTAATATTCATCTTCGCACCTTTGAACCACTTGACATCGGGCTCTTTAAAATTCCACTCAAGCACACTATCCCACTTTTTCTTCCACAGGAATGATGATGCGACATTATCCCAAAACCCTTCGGGGTCTTTTACACTCTTGTTCCAAGCTTTGTTGTAATCTTCTTGTGTTAATATCTGAAATGGATAAGACATAAGTTAGCTATTTATTTGATACTACATAGTTACTCATTCATTATAAGAAGTAAAA
>CAZPDA010000216.1:0-5084 GCA_964585115.1 uncultured Flavipsychrobacter sp. | reverse complement strand
TTAGAATATTATATAGGTTATATTTACGACAAACAGGGGATGTAGTAAATGGACCTTCAATTGCAAATAAAGATGAACCCCGACCTATACTTGCGAGACCCTGAGTCATCTAAGCTAGGTCAAAGCATTTTGCGTAATAGCATTAAGCTAATTGGGGAACTGGGCTTTGAAGATTTTACATTCAAAAAGCTAGCTATTGAGGTGTCTACTACCGAGGCTAGCGTATACCGCTACTTTGAGAATAAGCACAAATTACTTACCTACCTCACCGCTTGGTTTTGGACTTGGTTGGAATATCAACTCATATTCCATACAAATAATGTAACCGACCCTAAGACCAAAATAAATACCGTAATAAGGCTAATAACCTTTCAAAAAGAGGATAAATTTCTTTTAGAACATATTGACAAAGACACGCTGCACCAAATAGTAGTATCTGAAGGCAACAAAGCTTATTTGACCAAGCACGTGGCTGAAGATAACAAGTCTATGTTCTTTAAACCCTACAAAGACCTGTGTCATAGGATAGCAGAAATATTCTTAGAGTACAACCCTTCTTTTAAGTATCCGCACTCTCTAGCGAGTACGCTGATAGAAACAGCTTACCATCAGATATTCTTTAAAGACTACCTACCGGGCTTAACTGACTTTAGCAGTAAGGAAGGAAGTGATGAGCCTACCTGCTATCTGGAGCATTTAGTATACAGTACGCTAAACAAGAAATAACACTATCTATTGTAATAAGCCTGAAGCCCAATAAAGCTTAGCATATGCTTTGTTCCACTTAGCTTTTAGCTTCAATAGCTTTTGTGCAGCTTCCAACATTTTATTCTCACGAGAATTTAGCAAGAAGAGTGAGCTCTCTCCTATATCAAACCTTGTACGCTCTCCCCTATATAGTCTGATGTAGTTGTTGTACACCTCCGTGTAGTTACTAACCTGTACAGCAAGGTTTTGAACCTCATTATAGTGTTTCATCACCTTATTCTCTAGCTGCCTTGTAGTATTAGACCTGTAGATATTAGCATCCTGTACTTTTATCTTCGCTTGAGCATAGTTTCCTCTCGCTTCTCTAAAGAGTAACGGCATGTTCAAACTAACGCCTACTTTATGATTATTCTCCAGAAAAGGAGCATCAATACGATTTACCTCATAGCCCTTGTTCAGCATATTTGCGCTGATGCTTATTTCGGGTATTAAGTACTGGGCTTTCAACTTCCTTTCTATATTCAGAGATTCTATTTTGTAGGATATTGACTGCAACTTAGGATGGTCTGGCAACTGTGCTAAGAAGTGACCTATAGGCTTTATTTCATCTTGTGACAACAGTTCTATAGTACTAACATCCGGCACGATAGTACTATCCCAATCTACTGCAATACTGTTCTCATGCCATAGGTAATTTGACAACTCTACACCTGCATTGATATATGTTAGGTAGGCATCATTATACATGGTGTATATATTTTGCAACTGAGCAAGAGCCTCTGTTGTATCAATAGCAGGCTTAGCACCTTGGTAATAAGCTATCCTTACCAGGCTTAAACGCTGCTCTGCTACGGACAAAGTATTTGATATCACTTTATAATTCTGATGAGATGCCACCCAGTCATAATAGGCTATTAATGACTCTAGCAGTAGATCGTTAAGTATTGCATTTTGCTCAGCCTCACTCATACCTACCATTGCCTTTGCCTGCTGTAGGGTAGCTCTTCTGCTATCGTATATGATACTATTGGTCTTTATCTTAACACCTGCAAAGCTTGTTTGCCCAAGGGTAGACTCACGGCTTACATGATTACCAACTACCTCTTCCACGCCTGCTTTTAGCTCTACCCCATACCATGTAGGTACTACTAGTTGCGGACTGAAGTAGTTATAATACAAGTCCCCATCCAATGTCTTCCTACTTAGATCAGCATTCACTACAGGGTCAAATGCACCTCTGGAACTTCTTAATGCTGCATTAGCTTTATCTACTCCAAGTGAAGCTTGTAATGCTACCGGATGATACTTTTGAACGATGCTTAGAAAAGCATCTTTGGTCAATATCTTTGTTGTATCTGCGGCTGAAGCAGATATGGGTACCAGCAAAAAAGCCAACGCAACTATCGTATTATTTAATAATACTCTTCTTTGCATCATAGTCACTATTATCTTTTGCTACATAATAATCAGGAGGGAAGCCATTTACATTACGCCATAGTTCATACCATATTGGCACATCTTTCAGCAATGCTATACCTGATGCTCCTGTACCTATCTTCAATGCAGTAGGCCATGGCTTGAAGCTTCTATTCTCAGCTATAAGCACTCTGAACTTGCCGTTCTTGCTTACATTGCTTTCTATAGCTACAACCTTTCCACTAAAAGTTCCGTAAGAAGACTTTGGCCAACCGCTAAAAACGATAGCAGGAAAACCATCAAACAAGAACCTAACCTCTTGCCCAATAGATAACAATGGCAGATCTACCGGCTTTACATACATCTCTACAGCATAGTCTATTTTTAGAGGTATGATATCCACCAGCTTTTCTCCTTCTTTTATTATTTCGTTTATACCAGACTTAGCAGCTTGTACTATCTGTCCGTCTTGTGGTGCTAAAAGGAAGTACATACCGTTTCTAATACGGTAGTTTGCATATTGGTTACTTAGCTTAGCGACTTCAGCTTTACTATTTTCCATTTCGCTTCTTGCACTAGCTCTATCGCTTTGCGCTTTAAATATTTTCTCTGCATACTCTTGGCTCACTTGGCTAAGTTCAGTTTTAGTATTTAAGAACTTAACATCAGCAGACATCTTTTTAGCCAGTGCGTTTTGGTAAGACCTTCTTCTTGTCTCTAATTGTACTAACGATGCAAGACCACTATCCCTCATTACCTGCTGTCTCTTATATTGCTCCTCGGCTATTTGTAGGGCATTATCAGCAGCTACAGCTTCCATACTATCACTTACGACCTTTAACTTTAGCTGTTGCATTTTCAGGTCTAGTGTATTTTGCAATGCTACAATTTGTGCGTCGGTGGCGTCTATTTTATTTTTGTAAAATTCAATACTCGATCGCTTAGCATTGATCTGATCTTGAGTTCTATCTAGCAGTTCAGGATCCAAATAATTGTCCTTTATCTCCGCGAGTTGTACTATCGTATCCCCCTTCTTCACGATATCGCCTTCTCTTACATGCCATTTGATTATTCTACCTCCTATAATTGATGGTAGCTGCTGAGGACGTTGTTCTTGTCTCAATGTTGTGATAGAACCTCTTGCCCTTATATTCTGTGTCCAGGGTAAGAATAATACTATTACCAATGAAACTAATACTCCTAACAGCCAATACCTGACCTTACTTTGCACTCCAATACGATATACCGTCCTGAAGGCTGAAAAGCGACTATCACACTCTTGTTCAACTATGTTTTTTATCTCCTGCATGGCTATGCTGTTATCGTACCATTTTTAAGTTTTAAAACTCTATTACTCTTCTCAGCAAAGTCACCGTCATCGGTAATTATCAACACTGTACTCTCTACCAGATCATTCAATATATATTCTTGAAGCTTAATAGCCTCATCACGATGTAACCCTTCCCACGGACTCTCTAATAATATTAATTGAGACTTAGAGACCAACGCTCTCATCAACAGTATCTTTTTAGCTGTGATAGATGACAAACCTTGCCCTGTTGGCTTCAATACATATTCATAACCCTCCTTATGACGATCTATAAACTCTTTCAAGTTCAACAATTTAGACAAGGGCTCCAACCTCTCATAAGAGACATCACTACCCATGCAAATATTGTCTTTTATTGAGCCGTAGAAAAGCTCATTCTTATCATTGAAAAATGTACTCACTTTCGACCGTATCTCTCCTACAGTATAGTTATCTACAGGAACATCATTGATCATTAAACATCCTTCCGTAGTAGGATATAAACCACATATAAGCTTTAATAGCGTAGACTTTCCTGAGTTATTATTTCCGATTATACTTACTTTATCTCCACTCTCTATTTCAAAATTCAGATCCTTTAATACAAATGACCTATTATTATAAGCAAAATCAACCCCTTTAGCCTTTACTGACAATCCATTAGTACCTTTAAGTAAATGTTTACCCTTTTCTTCTTCGGGCTTATCTGTCACTTTCGACAGCTTCTCTACAGATGTTAACACTTCATATACTTGGTCAAGATTGACTATCAGCTTCTCTACAGAATTTATAACGAGCAATATCACTATCTCAGCAGCGATGAACTGACCTATATTCAACTGTTGGTGTAATAATAAGTAAGAACCAACAATTAGCATTGCTGCTGTTATTAATACTTTAAGACCTATCAATGTCCAATATTGAAACAGTAGCACTTTAAAGTGATTAGTACTCGACTTTAGATACTCTGTAGTATGATCATCTATAGACCTAAGATGTAACTCTTTATTTCTGCTGAACTTAAAGCTAATAACAGCCCTACCTATCTCTTGTAAATATGCGGCTGTATGGTATTTATATGTACTCTTGTCTATACTTGTTTCTAACCCCCTGCTACCTGTTGCGCGTAGTATCAAAAACAATACTATCAATAACAAAACACCAAAGAATATGAATGCAGGATGGTAAAAGGATAGAAGTATCAACCCGAAAAGTATCTGAATAGTAGCGGTAGGTATATCGAGTAATAGCTTGGAGATGCCTTTTTGTAATGAGACGGTATCAAAGAACCTATTCACCAGTTCAGGTAAATAGTACTTATTAATACTAGACAATTTTAACTTAGGAAGTATATCCGCATATCTGAAAGCATAGCGTACAAATAGTTGTTGCTCTATCTTCTCAATTATCTTCATTTGGTTTACCTGCAGTAGTCCTGCTATAAACACGCCTATTATAACTACAATGATCAGTAAAACAATAGATGTAGATAGGGAACCTCCTAAAACAAAGCTAATGATAGACTGTATACCAAGCGGCAAGGTCAACTGGACAAGCCCATACATTATCGCGTAGAAATATATCGACCATATCTCTGCACGCTCAAAACGTAGAATGTCCAGAAACTTCCTAAATATTGATATTTTATTAC
>CAZPDA010000215.1:0-5165 GCA_964585115.1 uncultured Flavipsychrobacter sp. | reverse complement strand
GCTCTAAGAAGCGCCCATTCTACTTCATAGTAGTGGCTAACAGTACTGCCCCGAGAGATGGCAGATTCATTGAGAAACTAGGTACTTACAATCCATTATCAGTTCCGGCAACTATCCGTCTGAACAGAGAACGTTCGCTACATTGGTTACAGAAAGGTGCACAACCTACTAACACCTGTCGTCGTATCTTATCGTTCAAAGGTGTGTTATATCTTAAACACCTTATGCGCGGTGTAAGCTTAGGCTTATTTGACGAAAAGACTGCTTGGGAAAAGTTTGAAACATGGAATGGTGATCATGAAGAACTAGTTGCAAAACGTGAAGAAGCTCACAGACAGCATAAAGCTGATAAGCGTAATGCTGCAGTTGCAGAATCAGTAAAGAAAGTTGAAGAAAGATTTGCTGCTAAAGCTGCTGCTGCTGCTGCCGAAGCTGAAGAAGCTGCTAGTGAAGAAGCTCAAGAAGAAGCGCCTGAGGCTAGTGCTGATGACAGCTCAGAGGAAACTAAAACTGAAGAGTAATTTAATTTCAATACATTATTGTATTAACTTAACTAAGAGCAGCGGGTATCCGTTGCTCTTTTTTTGCCCTACACATTCTATGTTGTAATAATGGATAAGCATTACGAAGAACTATATCATAACGAGGAAGCAACTAACTGGTGGTTTGTAGCCAGAAGAGATATGCTATTAAAGCTATTTAAACAGTATGGTGTCAAAAAAGATGCTAAAATACTGGATATAGGCTGTGCGTCTGCTACATTCTTATTACAGTTGAAAGAGTTAGGTTACACAGACCTTCATGCTCTTGATTACAGTGCCGAGGCTATAGCTCTTGCTAAAAAGAACGGCTTGGAGCATGGTTATGTGATGGACGGACATTATCCTGACTTTGAAGATGGTACTTTTGATGTTGTTATAGCTTCTGATTCGCTAGAGCATTTAGAGAAGGATGAAGTAGCGTTAGCCAACTGGTCTAAGATATTGAAGACAGGTGGTAAGGCTTTTATACTTGTGCCTGCATATCAGTTCTTGTGGTCTGAGCATGATGATATTAATTACCATTTCAGAAGATATACTGCTACAAACTTAACTGCAAAGGTCAAAAATGCAGGTTTCTCTGTTATACGAAATGGGTATAACTACATGATGCTGTTCATTCCTACAGCTATGTTTAGGCTACTACAAAACCTAATAAAAGGGAAAAAGAAAAAAGTAGAAGTGAATGAGCAGGGGCAGATATTGATACTCCCTATTTGGATACATAAGATGTTAGCATCCTTCCAGAAAGTAGAAAATAGCTTAAGCAAGCTCGTTCGTTTACCTTTTGGCGTTACCACTTTTGTAGTTGCAACTAAGCGATAATTCTCTCTGCTGTTGTTCCGTCGTTACAAAATGATGTCCTATCTTAGGCATCTGAAATTGTATTTCCGATACTGAATAAATAATACTATATGTCTCAGCCTGTTGTAACTACAACAAACGAACCTGCATATTGGAAGAAGATATTTATTGCCTTTAGTGCTATTATCATCATTATGATGCCATTACTTAGTAGTGACTATGGGCAAACCGGTGATGAGTGGATACAGATAGAATACGGTAAACATATTTACGACTACTTCTTTAACGGAGATAAGCAGGCGCTGGATTATAGCAATAAGTCTTTCCAAATGTCGCATCAGGAATACTATGGTGGTCTATTCGACTTCCCTATGTATATGATGCATAAATGGTTTCCTAGCATAGATATATTAACATTAAGGCACTTTTTTAATGCCCTTTTCGGTGCTATGTTGATGCTGTTTACAGGACTATTAGCTCGCAGGTTTAGTGGTAAATGGATGGTTGGTGTCTTAGCATTATTGTTTATGCTGTTCTCGCCAAGAATATTTGGTGAGAGTATGAATAATCCTAAGGATATACCTTATGCTTCAGGTTTTATCATAGGGGTGTACTTTATGGTAGCATACTTGCAAGATGTGCCTAAAAAAGCATGGCGTAATGTGATTGGTATGGCTTTAGGGTGGGGTATTGCTTTTGGTGTACGTGCAGCCGGTGGTATTCTTTTATTCGGATATTTTGTGTTGTTCATGGGGCTATACTTTATGCTTCATAAGCAATTCAAAGATTCTCTTACTGCGGATAATAACAAGCTACTGAAGAAAGCAGTTCTTCATATGGTGGTTGTGCTTGTAGGAGGTTATTTGATTGGTCTGTCTTGCTGGCCATGGGGTTTGCAATCTCCAATAAGCAACCCGTTGGAATCTTTATCAGGGATGGCTAATAGAGAGGTGTCGATAGCCGTTCTGTTTGAGGGTAAATATATCAAGAGTTTAGAAATGCCTTGGTACTATGAATTTAAATGGATATTCATGTCAAATCCCATTATTATTCTAATAGGTGTTATTCTATTCATCCCTCTTATAGGTAAGGCTATTAAGAAATATGGTTTGTGGAAGGTAGGGCTAGTATTATTTGGTGCATTGTTCCCTATTGTATACATGATATACAAAGACTCTACTGTCTATGATACATGGAGACACGTATTCTTTGTTTATCCATTCTGGGTTATTGCATCAGTATTAGCGTTCGACCTTCTTGGCGACTTTATCAAGTCTGAAAAAATGAAGATGATACCATTAGGTGTAGCTGTAATAGGGTTGTTACCTGCTATCATTTGGACAGTAAAGGAGCACCCTAATCAATATGTGTACTTTAATCAGTTTGTAGGTGGTATAGAAGGTGCTAATGGCTATTATGAGACAGAGTATTATCAAAATTCAGGTAAGCAAGCAGCAGACTGGATCGTAAATAATGCTAAGAAGAAAGCTAATGGAGAGCAAGTGTTGGTAAGGTCAAGTATGTCTGATTATGGACGTTACTTTAGAGATAGTAAACATAATGATTGGGTAGGTGGTGACTATGGCAAGTTTGATGACCGTCATAGAACTAACTGGGATTACTTTGTTACCTATCCAAGGTATAAGTCGTCTTATAAGTTGCAAAACGAGCTATGGCCACCTACAAATGCTGTACATGTTGTGAAAGCTGGTGGAGTGCCTCTATGTGCAGTACTTCAGCGAAAAAATAATGCTAGTGTGGAAGCATTTAAAGCGTTTGAAGAAAAGAACTATGAGTTGGCGGTGCAAAAATATGAGGAGTATTTGAACACTGACCAATCAGATGAAAATGTATATCGCTTTTATGCAGTGTCATTGGCTTCTATAGGTAAAGTGAATGAGGCAATAGGGGCAATGGAGCAGGCTGTAAAGCTAGACCCGTCACGTCCTGATTTTTATGAGATGTTATATCAGCTATACCTTCATGTAGGGAATAAAGCTAAGGCACAGGAAGTGTATGGCAGAATGCAGACTGCACAAATGGAAATGCAGTAGTCTGCTATAGTTATGAGTAGTAGTAAAGAAAGTGTAGTAGATGCTAATAGTAACAGACGTTATTTTCATACGTTTGATGCACTGCGCTTTTTTGCTTTCTTTAAAGTTTTTTTGCTACATGTGCCTATCGTGGCTTTCCCTTGGTTCAACTATATCAAAGCGGGTGGTGGTATAGGCGTTCAGTTCTTCTTTGTACTGAGTGGTTTTTTGATTACTTATATAATACTAGAAGAGAAAAAAAGAACGGGTACGCTTAATATTAAAAACTTCTTTGTACGTAGGATACTTAGAATATGGCCACTATACTACTTGATGGTTCTGGTAGCATATACTACACCATTCATTCTTGAACATTTCTTGCATTTGCCATCGTCTTCAGAAGGCTATGAGCCCAGTATCTGGGTGTCACTCACTTTTTTAGAGAACTATAAGATGATGATCACAGGAGATCATGCTAATGTCTCTCCTTTGTCTGTAATGTGGTCTTTGTGTATAGAAGAGCATTATTATATAATATGGGGGGTATTGTTATATTACCTAACTCCAAAGAGATTGCCGCTAGCAATTGGAGTTTGTTTGATATTAGGGCTAGTGTCAAGGTGGGTATATTTTTTAATGGGAATTCCTGCGAGCGACTTATTTACAAATATTGATCTATTTGCATTTGGTGCAATTCCTGCATATGCATTGGTGTATTTGCCAAATCGTTTAGAGAACATATTGAGCAAAATAAGTTTGTTTCAGAAAAGGTTATTTGTGTTGTTTCTTGTAGTTGTTGTTACGTTAAGCTCTCAACATGCTAGCAATGATCAAGATTTTATATTGCTAACGTCTTTATTAGGAGGTGTATTTATGGTATTGATTGCTTTTACTTTACCTGCTAAGAAGCAGTTAAACGTAAGTGATAATAATATAATAAGTAGAATGGGAGTCTATACTTATGGTTTATATCTATATCACACATTGGTAATCAATATGTTGTTGAAGGTTTTTGTAAAGGCTGGATTTGATATTAACGAGCCAGCTACTGCAGTATTGTTTATTGGTGTTTCTCTAGTAGGTTCATTGGTTTGTAGCATACTATCCTACCACTTGTTTGAAAAGTTGTTTCTTAAGCTTAAGCGCTACTTTAGATAGTTTTTATATGTTAATTAGCGACGAATATAGCTATTGCAATTGCAGCATATATGCATAAAAGTGCAGCGGTAATCCATTTGCTAGTTCTAGATTGTGTTTGTTTTAAAGGTAATTTATATGACATATCTCTTATTCCTTGCTTAGGTGTATTAGTGCTATAACGTGGCAAATCCTAAAATATTGTTAACGGCTAAAAAATAATAATCTCTCATAGTATGAGCCACAAATATTACGCCAAAAAATGTTAATCAGCATTTTGGAAACTACATGTGCCGCCAACTACTCCATAGCTGACATTCCAGTCATTACACTTTTTTTCAGCCTCTCTTTTTAGGTTCTTTTTGTAAGTGTACTTTGCTTGGTTGCCATCTTTGTCTGTACATACGCACTCAAAGCTCTTGTGGCAGGAAGAAATGGTTAATGATATACTAAGAAGTGTTGCAGCGGAAAATAATAGGCGCTTCATAAATAGTTTTTACGAGGGAAGGTAAAAGTAATAAAAAAAGCGACCTAATAGGTCGCTTTAAAGATGTAGATCTGCAGATCTTATAGAGAACAGCTGCCTCCAGATATTTGAGCACCTGTATTCCAAGTGTTACAGCCGTCTTCCGCAACTGATTTTTTCACTTTA